>NCJR01000512.1 GCA_002282555.1 Rhodobacterales bacterium 34-62-10 | reverse complement strand
GTGCACACCGTCGTGGGCCTCGTCAGCGCCGGCATGGGGGTCGCGATCGTACCGGTGACAGCCAAGAACATGCAGGTCTCCGGCGTCGCCTTCCTGCGCATCCAGGAGGACCCGCCGCCGGTCAGCGTCGTGTTGGCCTGGCGGACGAGCCGCGAAATGCCGTCGCTCCGCGCCTTTCGCGCCATCGCGCTGACGGTCGGCGAGGAGTTCATGGCCGAGCAGGCGATAACTCGACTGCGGAGGTGATATCAGATTGTAGTCGCGACCATGGGTAGCTTTCCGGCAACCACCAACGTCATCGCCATCTGTCGCACAATTACTAGGCTCCAGACCCATTGATTTCAGGCGTTTGGCATGATTCAGGCTCCGCAAGGAGACCTGATCGATGAGCAATCTTTACTGGCTGAGCGATGCCCAGATGGAACGCCTGAAGCCGTTCTTTCCCAAGAGTCATGGCAAGCCCCGCGTCGATGATCGCCGCGTTCTCAGTGGCATAATCTTCATCAACCGCAATGGGTTGCGGTGGTGTGATGCGCCGAAGGAATACGGGCCCGCCAAGACGCTGTACAACCGTTGGAAGCGCTGGAGCGACAACGGGGTCTTCGCCCGGATCATGGTCGGCCTGGCCGCTGAGAGCGCCGAGCACAAGACGATCATGATCGATGCGACCTATCTCAAGGCGCACCGCACGGCGTCGAGCCTGTGCGTAAAAAAGGGGGGCGCGAACGTCAGATCGGGCGGACCAAAGGTGGCATGAACACCAAGCTGCATGCCGTTGCCGATGCCAAGGGGCGGCCGATCGGGTTCTTCATGTCCGCCGGGCAGGTCAGCGACTACACAGGCGCCGCGGCTCTTTTGGGCAGTCTGCCGAAGGCGGGTTGGCTGCTGGCGGATAGAGGTTATGACGCCGATTGGTTCAGAGAAGCGTTGAAAGACAAAGGGATAAAGGTCTGCATCCCCGGTCGGAAGTCCCGCAAGAAGGCCGTCAAATACGACAAGCGGCGCTACAAACGGCGCAACCGCATCGAGATCATGTTCGGCCGTCTGAAGGATTGGCGGCGCGTCGCCACCCGATACGACCGCTGCCCGGAAACCTTCTTCTCCGCGATCATGCTCGCCGCAACCGTCTTGTTCTGGCT
>NCJR01000511.1 GCA_002282555.1 Rhodobacterales bacterium 34-62-10 | reverse complement strand
ACCGTGATAATCTTCGACATGACCGCTCTCCTTTGTGGATCGTTGCAGACCCACCTTGGCACATTGATGCCGTCGGGGGGCGGTCACATCATCAGAGCCTTCGGAGAGGCGTTCGCAGGTATCCTCATGGTCGCCGGGGCGCTGACTTGGCTTTCGGCACCGGTGGCCCTGTTCATCGGCACTGTTGGCGCAGTATCGGTTTTCAAGGCGGTCTATATCGACAAGCGTGAATTGAAGTGCGCCTGCGTCGGCGGCGACAGCAACGTACCGCTCGGCTTTGTCTCGCTCACAGAGAACCTGATGATGATGGTCATGGGGATCTGGATGCCGATCAGGGTCTATCTGATCGGCTGAAAGGCGGGTGCCGTTTTCATATCCCTCGGACTCGTTCTCCCGATAGATGCGCAAGTCGGACAGCACTGCGAAAAAGGGTCAAGCTGAATGGACCAGATAATCGAAGCATTCACGACCGGGGCGGGCATGCTCTGGAAGGCGCTCTGGGCGCTCATCTTCGGGTATATCATCTCCGCAGGCATCCAGATTTTCGTGACACGGGATCAGATGGCGCGTGTTCTTGGCGACCGTGGTGCCAGGAAGGCAGGCATTGCCGGCTTCTTTGGGTTTGTGTCATCGTCCTGTTCCTTCGCGGCTCTTGCCGCGTCGCGTTCGATCCTCGTGAAGGGTGCGCATCCGGTCAATTCGATCGCCTTCCTGATTTCATCGACAAATCTGGTGATCGAGCTTGGAATCGTCCTTCTGGTCCTGCTGGGCTGGAAATTCATGGTGGCAAATTTCATGCTTGGCATCCTGATGACGATCTACGCCTATGCCCTCACCCTGATATGGCTTCCAAGGTCGTTTGTCGAAAGCGCAAAAGAGCATGCGGAGAAGGCCCAGTCCGACGAAGGTATGGAGAGGGACCAGACCATGAAGGGTTCGTTCCGCGACAAACTGCTGTCCCGCGAAGGATGGGACCGGATCGCCCGCGCTTTCTTCATGGAATGGAAGATGGTCTGGAAGGAGATCCTCTTCGGCTTCACGTGGCTCATTCCGGAATCTGGGACACAATGGCTGAGAAACAATCTGTTTCTCAGCCGTCTTCTTTCAGGGAGCATGAGGATTCAGCCAGATACACTACC
>NCJR01000153.1 GCA_002282555.1 Rhodobacterales bacterium 34-62-10 | reverse complement strand
TGCCCATATCGACCACGGGAAATCCACCCTGGCCGACCGGCTGATCCAATCCACCGGCACCGTGCAGGACCGGGACATGAAGGAACAGCTGCTCGACAGCATGGATATCGAGCGTGAGCGCGGGATCACGATCAAGGCCAACACCGTGCGCATCGACTATAAGGCCGATGACGGGCACAGTTATGTCCTGAACCTGATCGACACGCCGGGTCATGTCGACTTTGCCTATGAGGTCAGCCGGTCGATGCGCGCCGTCGAAGGCTCGCTTCTGGTGGTGGACAGCACGCAGGGCGTCGAGGCGCAGACGCTGGCCAACGTCTATCACGCGCTGGACGCCAACCATGAAATCGTGCCGGTGCTGAACAAGATCGATTTGCCTGCCGCCGATTGCGACCGTGTGGCCGCGCAGATCGAGGATGTGATCGGCATCGACGCATCCGACGCGATCCGGGTCAGCGCCAAGACCGGCATCGGTATCCATGAGACGCTGGAGGCCATCGTCAAGCGCCTGCCCGCGCCCAAGGGCGACCGCAACGCGCCTCTGACCGCCATGCTGGTGGATAGCTGGTACGACGCCTATCTGGGTGTGGTCGTGCTGGTGCGGATCATGGACGGGTTGCTGAAAAAGGGCGACCGGATCACCATGATGCAGAACGGATCGGTTCATCAGGTAGACCGGATCGGCGTGTTCCGCCCGCAGATGCAGAATGTCGATGAACTTGGCCCCGGCGAGATCGGGTTCATCACCGCCCAGATCAAGCAGGTCCGCGACACCCGTGTGGGCGACACGATCACCCATGAAAAGAAGGGTGCGACCAAGGCGTTGCCGGGGTTCAAGCCATCGCAGCCCGTGGTGTTCTGCGGGCTGTTCCCGGTGGACAGTTCCGAGTTCGAGGACCTGCGCGACGCCATCGAAAAGCTGGCGTTGAACGACGCGTCCTTCACCTATGAGATGGAAACATCGGCCGCCCTTGGTTTCGGCTTCCGCTGCGGGTTTCTGGGGCTGCTGCACCTTGAAGTGATCCGCGACCGGATCGAGCGGGAATATGACATTGATCTGATCACCACCGCGCCATCGGTGATCTATCACGTCTATCTGCGCGACGGGGCGATGAAGGAATTGCACAACCCCGCCGATATGCCCGACCTGACCTATGTCGATCACCTTGAGGAGCCGCGCATCAAGGCCACGATCCTTGTGCCTGACGATTATCTGGGTGACGTGCTGAAGCTGTGTCAGGATCGGCGCGGCGTGCAGCTGGACCTGACCTATGCGGGCAGCCGCGCGATGGTGGTGTATGACCTGCCGCTGAACGAGGTGGTGTTCGATTTCTATGACCGGTTGAAATCGGTGACCAAGGGCTATGCCAGTTTCGATTACCAACTGACCGGCTATCAGGAGGACAATCTGGTCAAGATGTCGATTCTTGTGAATGACGAGCCTGTGGATGCGCTGTCGATCATGGTGCATCGCGACCGCGCCGAGATGCGGGGCCGGTCGATGGTGGAAAAGCTGAAAGAGCTGATCCCGCGCCATATGTTCAAGATCCCGATTCAGGCCGCGATCGGCGGCAAGGTCATCGCGCGCGAGACGCTGGCCGCGCTGCGCAAGGACGTGACCGCCAAATGTTACGGCGGCGACGCCACGCGCAAACGCAAGCTGTTGGACAAGCAGAAGGCGGGCAAGAAGAAGATGCGGCAGTTCGGCAAGGTCGAGATTCCGCAGCAGGCCTTCATCAACGCGCTGAAGATGGACACATAACGGGGGGGGCAGGGTGTTACCCTGCCTTTTTCCGCGGCCTGTTCATTTTCGTGGCCTATTTAACCGGCCGTTAACCAAGTTGAATCGATACTCGTGCAAGGGCGCCGCATGTCGTGGCGCCGTGATCCGAGTATGCGCATGCCAAAGATATTCCCTGCTGCCCTTGTGGTGATCCTGCTTGCCGCCTGCGAGATGCCGACGCAGGCCCCGGTTGTGACCGCCTATAACGGCGACAGCGTCAACATCATCCAACCCGCATTCACCAATGCCACGGATGCCGAATTGCTGACGCTGGCCAACAGCATTTGCCAGCGCGGATCGAAGAAGCAGGCAGAGCGGGTGTCGGCGCGGCCGCTGCCGGATTTGCAGGGGACGGAATACCTGTTCCTGTGTCTGAACCGACCCTGAGGCCAGATGACGCTTGGCGCGCTGTGGGTGATGTCGTATTCTGAGGGCGGAATGTGTGTCATTGAGGTCCGCCATGCCGACACCTGCCCCCCGCGCCTATTCCCGGCTTCAGATTCGCTTGCATTGGCTGGTGTTTGGCCTGCTGGCGCTGCAATATATCCTGCACGAGCCGATCACCGAGGCCTTTGATCTGGTCGAGGATGGGCTGACGCCCGCGTTTTCGCCGCTGGTTGCCGCCCATGTTTTCGGTGGTTTCCTGATTTTCGCTCTGGCGGCGGCACGGCTTTATATCCGCAAGGAGCGCGGTGTGCCGCCCCTCCCGGATAGCGACCCGCCGCTGCAACGCATGGCGGCGCATGCGACGCATTACAGCCTTTATGCGCTGCTGATCGCGATGCCGGTCAGCGGGGCGGTGGCGTGGTTTCGGGCCAATGAGACCGCGGCGGAGGCCCATGAGGTGATGCGGGTGATCCTGCTGGCGCTGATCGGGCTGCATGTCGCCGCCACGCTTTATCATCAGTTCATCGTCAAGGATGGTTTGATGCAGCGCATGCGCAAAGGTGATCCGGTCTGACACAGATCAAGGTGCGCGGCCGCCGGATGATCTAGACTTTATCAAATGATCACCGTTACGGAGGCCGCGCGATGCTGCGACTTGGGTTCATCCTTCATTTGTTCATCGGGTCCACCCTGGCCGGAATCGGGGTGATTGCGGCCTTGGTCACCGGATATGACACGCTTTACCCGATCCTGATCGCGGCGCTGGTGGGATATGTCCTGTCGGTCCCGGCGACATGGGCGGTCACACGGGCGCTTTACGACCGGGCCTGAGATTTGCGGATCCTGTCCTTCGGGACAGGCGGGATGGCGGCGGTGCGAGGGAGGGGTCCCCGTTGGGGCCGCTGCCGTTCCGAAAACGGGCAGGGAGGGTTATTTGCCCTTCCTGCCTTTTTCGTTTCAGGCGGCCAGCCATGCGCGCACGGCTGCTTCGAATTCGCGCGGTTTTTCGGCATGCAGCCAATGCCCGGCACCGGGGATCTTGGCGAAACGCGCGGCGGGGAACAGCGCCTTGATGCGGGTGCGGTGTTCGGGCTGCACGTAATGCGAATTGGCCCCGGTCAGGAACAGGGTGGGCTTGTCGAAGCGCGCCTCGACCGCGGGAAAGCCAAGGATATGGGGCATTTGGTCGGAGAGCGCGTCAAGGTTCAGCCGCCAGCGCCGTTCCTTGAGGTCAAGCGACTGGGTGAAGAAGGCGGGCAGCGTGGGATCGTCCACCAATGCTGCCAGTTGCGCTTCGGCATCGCTGCGTTTTTCGACCCGTGACAGGTCCACGGCGCGCATGGCAGCGATATAGCGGCTTTGGTCATGGGTATAGGGGACGGGGGCGATATCGCCCACGATCAGCCGCGTGACCAGATCGGGGTTGAGGAGCGCCAGCATCATCGCCGCCTTGCCGCCCATGGAATGGCCCAGCACCGCCATCGGGCCACCCTGCGCGCGGATCACCTGCGCCAGATCCTTGGCCATGTCGGTGTAGCTGTGGCTGTCGCTCCAGGCGCTCTGGCCGTGGTTGCGCATGTCGACCGCGATCACGGTGCGCGTGTCCGACAGCCGCTTGGCGATGACGCCCCAGTTGCGGGCCGAGCCATAAAGACCGTGGGCGATCAGAAGGGGGGTGGGCCCGTCGGGGCCATCATGACGGATAAAGTTCAGCATGGGCGCGGGGATAGACGGTTTCAGGCGCTGTGTCCACGGGATCGCTCGGGCTGTCCCATTGACAGGGTGAGCGATCTGGCTCATTCCCTTGGCACTTGATGGTGACGCAAAAGTTTATTCGGAGAGCATGATGACGAACAATGTGCACGAAATGCGCGAGAGATATCTTAAGCTCGTCGCACGCGCTCTGGATGGGACGATTTACGAGGATCCGCCCTTGAGCAGCAATGGCGGCCCGGCCTTCGATTTGAACCTGCGCACGCATGGGTGGGACTGGCCCTCGGTCGCCTTTACCATGGTCGGCACCAAGCGGTTGCTCAATGTGCGGCGTCTGGTCGAGTCCGTGATCGGCGAGGGGGTTCCCGGCGATTTCGTGGAGACCGGCGTGTGGCGCGGCGGTGCCTGCATCATGGCCCGCGCCGTGCTGGAAGCCTATGGCGTCAAGGACCGGTCCGTCATCGCCTGCGACTCGTTCGAGGGCCTGCCCGAGCCGAATGCGGAGGCGTTTCCGGCGGATCAGGGATCGACCTTCCACACCTATGCGGATCTTGCTGTCTCGTTGGAGCAGGTGAAGGCCAATTTTGCCAAGTTCGATCTGCTGGATGATCAGGTTGTTTTCCTGAAGGGCTGGTTCCGCGATACCATGCCGCTTGTGCCCAGCAAGCAGGTTGCCGTGCTGCGTCTGGATGGCGACATGTACGAATCGACCATTGATCCGTTGCGCAGCCTGTATGACCGTATTCCCACGGGTGGCTATGTCATCGTGGACGATTATCACGTGGTCGAGGCGTCCAAGATCGCGGTGCATGACTTTCTGAACGAGCGCGGCGAGACACCTGTGTTGCATGAGATCGACGGGGTCGGGGTGTATTTCCGCAAGACGTCTGCGGTGCCTGAGGTCGAGGCGGTGACTGAGGTCGAGGCGGTGACGGAGGTCGAGACAGCGCCCAAGGCGTCATGGAATGGTGTGTTCAACGCCTAGCCTGACCGGTCGGGGCCGCGCCGCCTTGTGGGGCGGTGCTGCCGCGATCCTGGCCGTGGCAGTGCGGCGGCTGTCGAAAGCTTTGGCCTTTGGCCATGGCGACAGGATTTTGCGGAACCGGATGTCGCATCCGGTTGTTGAAGATGATGTCCTTGCGTGATGATACCCCAGAGCGTGCTGCGCGGCTGACGCGCGGCTTTGCCCGTTTGACCGACAGTGATCCTGACGATCTGGACCCCGGCGAGGCCGCGAACGGGGTGATCCATGTGGCGGCGCTGAGCCTGACCAAGGTGGCGGACAGTCTGATCGATCCCAAGCTGGTCCTGTCATGGATGCTGACGGCCTTGGGCGCGCCGGGGGTGGTGATTGGCGCGCTTGTCCCGGTGCGCGAGGCCGGCGCGCTGCTGCCGCAACTGGCACTGGCCCGGCAGGTCGAGCGCGCCGCGCAGCGCAAATGGATCTGGACCATCGGGGCGCTGGGGCAGGGTTTTGCTGCCTTGGGTATCGCCGCCGCTGTGCTGCTGCTGGAGGGCGCGGCGGTCGGATGGGTGGTTCTGGCCCTTGTCGCCGTGCTTGCCGTGTCC
>NCJR01000510.1 GCA_002282555.1 Rhodobacterales bacterium 34-62-10 | reverse complement strand
CCGCCCCCGACGCCATTCCCGCTTTGCGCTGACATCAGGAAGGATACACGCATGTCCGATGCTGCCCCGATCCACGATCCCGCCGAACTGACCCGCTTCATCGAAACGCGGTATCACGCGCGACACCGCGAACAACTCCCGCCGCTCGCAGCGATGGCAGAAAAGGTCGAAGACATTCACTTCGGCGACGATCATGTGCCCGAAGGTCTTTCGACTGTCCTGCGCCGCATGATCGGCGAGATGGAGGTCCACATGAAGAAGGAGGAATTGATCCTCTTTCCCGCCATCCGCAAGGGTGGCGGCCCCGGCATCGAGACTCCGATCGCCGTGATGCGCGCCGATCATGAAGATCACGCCACCGAAGTTGCCGAGATCCGCCGACTGACCGGCCAACTGACATTGCCTGAAGGTGCCTGCGGCACATGGACGGCGCTCTATGCCGGGCTGGATGAATTCATCACCGATCTCGAAGAACACATGCGGCTGGAAAACGACGTGCTATTCCCGCAGTTCGAACCCGGAATCGCATCCCACGGTTGACGTTCTTCCGTCGCAAGTCGCCCGCCCCCCTCCCAAGCGGCGGTATGGGTGTTCCTGCAAACTTTGCTCCGGCAAGGCGGAATGCCTTGGATCAGAAGGGGGCATGGGTCACGCAGATCAAGTGTTGCATCCTCCGACACGATGCGCCGCAGGCGGTCCCGTGGGATGCAATTCTGTTGCCGAAAAAATCCGATAGTTTTTGTAAGAAACTGTTGAACTGTGCATGGGATCCTGTATCTGACAGAAACGATCAGTTTTTGTCACGCACGGGAGATCCCTCATGAAAAAGAAGACAACGATCCTTTCGCTGGTGGTCGCGACCATGGCCGGCTCCGCCTATGCCGAAGGCGAGCTGAACCTCTATTCCTCGCGCCATTACGACACAGACGAGCGGCTTTACTCCGATTTCACCGAAGCCACCGGCATCACCATCAACCGGATCGAAGGCGATGGGGATGAGCTGATTGCCCGGATGGAAGCAGAAGGTGCTAACTCGCCCGTGGACGTGTTCCTGACCGTGGATACCGTACGTCTTGCCCGCGCCAAGGAAATGGGCCTGTTGCAGCCGGTCGAAAGCGATATTCTCGAGGCACGCGTCCCGGGCTATCTT
>NCJR01000152.1 GCA_002282555.1 Rhodobacterales bacterium 34-62-10 | reverse complement strand
GTCGTCACCGGCCAGACCGAGGTGGGCGCAGAGACGGTGATCCACCCCTTCGCCGTGATCGGCGGCATTCCGCAGGATCTCAAGTTCAAGGGCGAGGAGACGCGGCTGGTCATCGGCGCGCGCAACCGCATCCGCGAGCATGTCACGATGAACACCGGGACCGAAGGCGGCGGCGGCCTGACCCGCGTGGGCGATGACGGGCTTTTCATGGCGGGCTGCCATGTCGCCCATGACGTGCAGATCGGGGATCGCGTGATCGTGGTCAACAATGCCGCCCTGGCCGGCCATTGCATCATCGCCGATGACGTGATCATCGGCGGTTTGTCCGGCGTGCATCAATGGGTGCGCATCGGGCAGGGGGCGATCATCGGCGCCGTCACCATGGTCACGAATGACGTGATCCCCTACGGACTGGTGCAGGCGCCGCGCGGCGTGCTGGACGGGCTGAACCTTGTCGGGTTGAAACGGCGCGGCGTGCCGCGTGCCGATATTACAGCGCTGCGGGCGGCGTTCCAGATGCTGGCGCAGGGCGAGGGGGCGTTTCAGGATCGCGCCCGCCGTCTGGGGGATGAGACGCAATCCGATTACGTCCGCCAGATCGTCGATTTCGTCACCGCCGGGTCAGACCGGTCCTTTCTGACGCCGGGCTGATGCTGGCGCTGATCGCAGGGCGGGGGCAATTGCCCGGTCACATTCTGGCCGCTCATGGCGCGCCCGTGCTGGTCGCGGCGCTTGAGGGGTTCGCGCCGGAACATCTGACGCCTGACATCACCTTCCGCGTCGAACGGCTGGGGTCTTTCATCGCCGACCTCAAGGCGCGCGGCGTGACGGCGATTTGCATGGCGGGCGCGATAGGGCGACCCGCGCTTGACCCCGCGATGATCGACGCCGCCACCCTGCCGCTGGTGCCGCGCATGATGCAGGCGCTGGCACAAGGCGACGATGGCGCGCTGCGCGTGGTGATCGCCCTGTTCGAGGAGGCGGGTTTCACCATCCGCGCCGCGCATGACATCTGCCCCGATCTGCTGATGCCCGAGGGCGTGCCTACCCGCGCGCAACCCGGACCGCAGCATCAGGCCGCCGCCCGTCTGGGCATGGCCACGATTGCCGACATGGGCCGCAGCGATACCGGTCAGGCCTGCGTGATCCAGCGCGCCGATGTGCTGGCGCGTGAAGGCGCGGATGGCACCGATGCGATGCTGGCGCGGCTAGGTAGCGGGGCGAGCAGCACTGATCCCGATCCCCTGACATGGGGTTTCACCGCGATCACCGATGCGGCCACCACGGCGCTGGATTGGCTGGGCGGGCGCGAGGGCGCTGACCACAGCGGCGCAATCCTCGTCAAAGCGCCCAAGCCGCAGCAGGACCGCCGCGTCGATCTGCCCACCATCGGCCCCGGCACCGCCATGCGCGCCGCTGATGCGGGCCTCGACGGGATCGTGATCGAAGCGGGTGGTGTGATCGTGCTCGACCGTGACGCCATGCTGCGCATCCTTGATGAACGCGGCCTCTTCCTCTGGGTGCGGGGGGCATGAAGGTCTTTCTGATCGCGGGCGAAGCTTCGGGCGACAAGCTTGGGGCTGCGTTAATGGCGGGCCTCAAGCAACTGACAACGCCTGTTTTTTCCGGGGTAGGAGGTCCATTGATGCAGGCCGAGGGGATGGACAGCCTGTTTCCCATGGACGAGCTGAGCATCATGGGTCTGGCCGAAGTGCTGCCAAAGTATTTTCACCTCAAGCGCCGCATCGCGCAGACGGCGCAGGCGGTCCTTGACGCCAAACCCGATGTGCTGATCACCATCGACAGCCCCGATTTCTGCCTGCGTGTGGCCAAACTGGTCAAGGCGCAAAGCACCATCCGCATAGTGCATTACGTGGCCCCCTCGGTCTGGGCCTGGCGACCGGGACGCGCGACCAAGATGGCCCGCGTGGTCGACCATGTGCTGGCGCTTTTGCCCTTCGAGCCGCCTTATATGCAGGCCGCCGGGATGGATTGCGACTTCGTGGGCCATCCGGTCGTGGCCGAACCCCTGGCGACCGAAGCCGAGGCGCGGGATTTCCGCGCCCGCCACGGTATCGGCACAGCACCCCTGTTGCTGGCCCTGCCCGGATCGCGGCGCGGCGAGGTGGCGCGACTGGCCCCCCGTTTCGGCGAGGCCATCGCGCTGCTCATGCAAGATCATCCCGATCTGCGGATCGTGGTGCCGACCACGCCCAATGTCACCGCCTTGGTGCGGGACTTGACCGCCAATTGGCCGGGCGCCCCGATCATCCTTGATCCGCACAGCATGAACTCATCCGCCTATCATACTGAAAAGCGTGCCGCTTTCCGCGCCGCTGATCTGGCGCTCGCTGCTTCTGGCACCGTCTCGCTGGAACTGGCCGCCAATGCCACGCCCATGGTCATCGCCTATGACATGAACCCGATCAGTCGTTTTCTGATCGGACGGATGCTGCGGATCGACACGGTCACGCTGGTCAATCTGGTCTCCGATACCCGCGTCGTGCCGGAATGTCTGGGCCATGAATGCACGCCGCAAAACATCGCCGCCACCCTCCAGAACGTGATGCGCGCCCCCGACGCGCAACACGCGGCGATGCGCCTGACCATGGAGCGTCTTGGGGCAGGTGGCCCGCCACCGGGTCTGCGCGCCGCTCATGCGATACTTGAAAGACTGCCCGCAACAGCTTGAAAAAACGGCTTCATCGTTCCAAAAATACTCATGGCTACGGCGCGAAAACCGCTGCGTTCACCCTTTCCAGATCCAGCCGCCCCCCAGAACCCGGCTGCTGTTCGGGTCATAGAACACGCAAGCCTGCCCCGGTGACACGCCTTCTTCCGGGGTCAGCAATTCCACCGTGGCGGTGGTGGGCGACAAAGGCCGGATCACCGCCTCACGCGGGGGACGGGTTGACCGCACCTTGACCGCCACATGCCACTCGGCTGCACTGTCAAAGGGCGCATCGCCCAGCCAGTTGATCTCGCGCAGCGGCACCACGCGGGTGGACAGCATCTCTTTCGGCCCGACGATGACACGCTTGGTATCAACGTCCAGTTTCACCACATAAAGCGGGTCCTCCAGCCCACCGATCCCCAGCCCGCGCCGCTGGCCGATGGTGTAATGGATCACGCCCTTATGCGTCCCCAGAACCCGGCCATCGACATCGACAATCTCGCCGGGTTCCGCCGCACCGGGGCGCAGCTTTTCGATCACGGCGGCGTAATTGCCATTGGGCACAAAGCAGATATCCTGACTGTCGGGCTTGTCCGCCACCGGCAGGCCATAGCGCGCGGCCAAAGCCCGCGTCTCGGCCTTGGAGGTCAGATGGCCCAGCGGAAAGCGCAGATAATCCAACTGCTCTGCCGTGGTCGAGAACAGGAAATAGCTCTGATCGCGCGCCGCATCCGCCGCGGCATGCAGCTCAGGCCCCATCGCGCCCATCTTGCGCTGGATATAATGTCCCGTCGCCATGCAATCGGCCTCAAGATCGCGGGCGGTTTCCAGCAGGTCCTTGAATTTCACGCGCTCGTTGCAGCGGATGCAGGGCACGGGCGTCGCCCCCGCCAGATAGCTGTCGGCAAACTCGTCGATCACCGCATCCTTGAAGACGTTCTCATAATCCAGAACGTAATGCGGGAATCCCATCGTCTCGGCCACACGCCGCGCGTCATGGATATCCAGCCCCGCGCAGCAGGCCCCCTTTTTGGCCAGAGCCGCGCCGTGATCATAAAGCTGCAGCGTGACGCCCACCACGTCATAACCTTCCTCGGCCAGTTGTGCGGCCACAACGGAACTGTCGACGCCACCGGACATCGCCACCACGACCCGCGTCTGCGAGGGCGGTTTGGCAAAGCCCAGCGAATTCAGCGGGTGATCAGTGTCGAGGGCCATCTGGCCTCCATGCTCAGCAAAGCGTCTGGGGAAAGCGGCCCGCAGGGGCCGGAAACTCTGCAGGAATATAGGAAAATCCTAGATACTCTCAACCCCCTGTTTCACCGGCTGTTAAGCGCAATTGCCCAGTCTGCGGCAAATGGAAAGGAAAACGGGCATGTTTCTGAAAAAGGTCGATGGTCCGCGGGCAGTGACGCTGCCTGACGGGTCGGTGATGACACGCGCTGATCTGCCGCCTGCGGATACCACACGCTGGGTCGCCAGCCGCAAGGCCGCGGTTGTGCGCGCCGTGCTCTGCGGTCTGATCTCTCGCGCCGAAGCGTTGGAGAGATACGCCTTGAGCGATGATGAATTCGACAGCTGGATCAGCGCCGTCCGCCAGCACGGTATTGCCGCGCTGCGCGCAACGGCCGTGCAAAAGTATCGACAACCCTGAGATGTGGTGATAATTTTCCCGGATAAGGTAACGGTGGATTAACTATTATTGGTCAGGGTGGTTTGTGATCTTATCCTTGACGGAGTGTGTTGATGCGAGTGCTGCTGGTTGAAGACGACCCTACCACGTCCAAAAGCATCGAAATGATGCTGACCCATGCCAATCTGAACGTCTATACGACGGATCTGGGAGAGGAGGGGATCGATCTTGCAAAGCTCTACGATTACGATCTCATCCTTCTTGATCTGGGCCTGCCCGATATGCACGGCCATGAGGTGCTGCGTCAGTTGCGCCTGGCACGGGTCGAAACGCCGATCCTGATCCTGTCGGGGGCGGATGATACAGACAACAAGATCAAGGGGTTCGGCTTTGGGGCAGATGATTATCTGACCAAACCCTTCCACCGCGAGGAACTGGTGGCGCGCATCCATGCGATCATCCGCCGGTCCAAGGGTCATTCCCAATCGGTGATCCGCACCGGCAAGATCAACGTCAATCTCGATGCCAAAACCGTGGATGTGGGTGGCAAGGGCGTGCATCTGACCGGCAAGGAATATCAGATGCTGGAACTGCTCAGCCTGCGCAAGGGCACGACCTTGACCAAGGATGCGCCGCCGGATGCGCTGACGGTCTCTCGGGCCAAGCAGCTGACGCTGGCCGGCTGGCAGCGCCCGCAGAAGGTGAAGAAGTAATGGACTGGGGCTTCATGGCCTTTGCGGTCGCCTCGACCCTGTCGCTGGCTGCCGGTGGCGTGCTCCTGCTCGTCGGCTATATCGGGACGATTCCTGCTGCCTTCAGCTTCGGGCTGAAGACCGGCATTCCGGTCTTGCTCCTGCCGGTAATCGGTCCCGTCTGGTTCGCCATGAGTCGTGGTCCTGAGTTTCGCCGGCCAGCCATCCAGCTGATTGCCGGCGTGGCCCTGGTGGCGGTGGCGACCGCGCTGATTCTGGGGCTGGGTCCGCATTTTGCAGAAAAACTGGCTGCCGAAGCCATCGAGGCTGCCAAGAACCGCTGATTTCATTTGTTCAGGGAGAACAAGATGTCCAAATACACAAGTGACGCCCTTCGTTCTGTAGCCTTGGTCGGTCACGGTGCTGCCGGAAAGACCAGCCTGACGGAAGCCCTGCTGTTCGCCACTGGAGCGATTACCGCCAAGGGCAGC
>NCJR01000509.1 GCA_002282555.1 Rhodobacterales bacterium 34-62-10 | reverse complement strand
GATGGCCGGATCGATCATGGTTTCGCCGCTGATCTGGTCCACGGACGCATCGGCGATCTCACGTGCCCGCTCGATGCGTGTATCGAGCTGGTCACAGGCGGTCAGCAGCGCCGCCCCGCCAAGGGCGATTGCGATTGCGGCGCGCGCAGTCCTCGCAGTGTAGTGTTTCAACATACCGGATATCCCCATGCGATTGCCAATGAACGCCCCAGCTCCATAGGTTAACGCTGTGTTGAGATTATGACGCCCGGAGCGGGCTGTCCAATCCTGATCCTGCAGGCTGACACTATCCACCAAACCCATGTCAATCGCGGGCCTTTCAATGCCCCGCGAATAACCTCAAATGGACAGACTGGGACAAAACGGGTCACTGATGGACATTCTGGCGACAGGACGAGACGTGCGGGCAACCGGAAATGGGGCCGGCCTTCTGATCGAAGGGCGCGACTTTCATGGCGCCGATTTGCGCGGGCAGGATTTTGCCGGCACGCGGTTTCACAATTGCGAGCTGCGCGGCGCCCGGCTCGACTGGGCCAACCTTGCCGGGGCCTGCCTCAACCATGCCAGGCTGCTGAACGCCTCGATGACCCATGCGCATCTGCGCGGCGCGCTGCTGAAAGGCGCCAACCTGCGCGCGGCCCGGCTGGCCCATGCCAATCTGGTGGACGCGGACATGACCGGCGCCAATCTCTGGCAGGCCGACCTTTCCGGCGCCAATCTGTGCGGCGCCACCTGTCTTTGGGGCGATACCAGCAAGGCCCGCTTTGCCGGCGCGCTCTATGATGAGGCCACCCGCCTGCCGCCCGGATTCCACCCCGAGGCGGAAGGCATGATCCGCTTTGACATGCCGCGCGCTTGACACGGGCGCACCCCCGCCCCCATCCCTTCCCCGCACATGACAACACTCAAGGCCATTCTGGGCCCCACCAATACCGGCAAGACGCATTACGCCATTGAGCGGATGCTGGGGCATGGGACCGGCATGATCGGCCTGCCGCTGCGCCTGCTTGCGCGCGAGGTTTACGACAGGGTGGTGGCCGCCAAGGGTTATGCCCATGCCGCGCTGATCACCGGCGAGGAACGCATCTGCCCGCCCACGGCGCGCTATTTCATCTGCACCGTGGAATCGATGCCGGTGGACATCCGCCCGGATTTCCT
>NCJR01000151.1 GCA_002282555.1 Rhodobacterales bacterium 34-62-10 | reverse complement strand
TCAGATGGCTCGTGCGGCTCATGGCTTGGCCAGTGTCGCGGTGGCAAGGGCGGCGATGCCTTCCTCGCGCCCGGTAAAACCCAGACGCTCGCTTGTCGTGGCCTTGACCGACACGCGCGCAGGGTCCAGCCCCATGATCGCGGCCATCTCGGTCTGCATGGCTGCGGCATGGGGGCTGATCTTGGGGTATTCGCAGACAAGAGTGCAGTCTATGTTACTGATCTGAAACCCGTTTTCCACGCTCAATCCAACGGCATGGCGCAGAAAGATATGACTGGCAGCCCCCTTCCACTGCGGGTCCGAGGGTGGGAAATGCCGCCCGATATCGCCCATCGCCAGCGCGCCGTAGATCGCATCCGTCACCGCATGCATCCCCACATCGGCATCGGAATGCCCCACCAAACCGCGCCCATGCGGGACCCGCACGCCACACAGCATCACATGATCGCCATCCCCGAACCGATGCACGTCATAGCCGTTGCCAAGCCTGATATCCATCCCAACCCCTTGTTTTTGCAATATACGTTCCGCCCGGGCAAAATCCTCGGGCGTGGTGATCTTCAGGTTATCCGCATGCCCCGGCGTGATGACAACCCGCATCCCGGCCGCACGCGCCACCTCCACATCATCGGCTGCCCCGCCCGGATGCGCCCGGTGCGCGCGCAACAGGGCATCATATTGAAATCCCTGCGGCGTCTGCGCCCGAAACAGCCCGTCACGCGGCTCTGTGCCCGCAACCAGACCATCAACACCGCGCCACAGCGCATCCGTGACAGGCAGCCCGGGGGCCGCCGCCGCAGCCCGGTCCAGCGCCGCCAGAACATCCGCAATCACCTGTGGCGGCGTGCAGGGCCGCGCCACATCATGCACCAGCACGCGGGTCACACCTTGCCCATCCAACGCCGCAAGCCCCCGCAGGACCGAGGCGTCGCGGCTGGCACCGCCCACCGTCACCAGCACCTCTGCGGGCGGCGTGATCAGATCAAGGTCCGCAGCATGCAGCACCAGCACGACACGGTCCACCCCCGGCGCACCCAGAAACAGGTCTAGCGTCCAGTCGATCACCCGCCGCCCGGCCAGCATCTGCCACTGTTTCGGCCGATTCCCCCCGGCGCGCGTGCCGCGTCCTGCGGCCACGATGATGGCAGCGGTCGTCATGGGCGCATCTCCTGCGGGGTGTTCTGGCGTCTCAACGGTGGGTCCGGTCTTGCTGTCTGCGGCAACCTTCTGCATAGGACGCAGGCGGTCAAAGGGCAATCTGCCAGTTTCACGGTCATTTTGCTTAAATTTTGGGCAATCCACTTGGGGTTGCCTCTCTCAGGGCCATATTCCCGTCAGCGAGCGTTGTCGGAAAGCCCCGGCTGCGATAGCCAAGCACCAACGCACAAGGAATAGACACGTGTCACTTCAGATCAGAGACCTCTCTGTCTCCCCGCCGGTCCTGCTGGCACCATTGGCCGGAATCACCGATCTGCCGTTCCGGTCCCTTGTCGCCTCGTTTGGCGCGGGGCTGGTGGTCAGCGAAATGGTCGCCTGCCGCGAGATCGTGACAGGCCGGATCGAAGCGCGCGAGCGTGCCGAACTGGGCGCCGATGTCGCAGGCACCTCGGTGCAGATTGCCGGGCGTGATCCGCATTGGATGGCTGAGGCGGCGCGGTTGATCGAAGCCTCTGGCGCGCGGATCATCGATATCAACATGGGGTGCCCCGCGAAAAAGGTGGTGGGCGGCATGTCCGGCTCTGCCCTGATGCGCGAACCCGATCACGCCCTGCGCCTGATCGAGGCGGTGGTGGGCGCGGTGAACGTGCCTGTGACCCTGAAAACCCGTCTGGGCTGGGATGATGATTGCCTAAACGCGCCCCAGATCGCCCGCAGTGCCGAGGGTGCAGGTGTGCAGATGATCACCATCCATGGCCGCACCCGCTGCCAGTTCTACAAAGGCGCCGCGGATTGGGCCGCCATCGCCTTGGTCAAGCAGGCCGTGGGCATCCCGGTGATCGCCAATGGCGATATCATGGACGCGGCCACCGCGCGGCGGGCGCTTGATCTGTCGGGCGCCGATGGCGTGATGGTGGGTCGCGCGGCACAGGGGCGGCCCTGGCTTTTGGCACAGATCGCGCATGACCTGTTCGGCACACCCCCGCCGCAAATTCCGACCGGCGATGCATTTACCGACATGGTCACAAAACATTACGGGGCGATGCTGATGTTCTACGGCTCCGATCTTGGCCTGCGCGTCGCGCGCAAGCATCTGGGCTGGTATATGGATCACGCAAACACGCCCGCGCCGCTGCGCCACCGCGTCCTGACCGCGCAAACCCCGGCCGAGGTGATGGCGCTTCTGCCCGACGCGCTTGGCAATTCCGCCCTAAACGCAAGGCAGGCCGCATGATCGACGATTCCGCCCTCTGGTCCTCCTTGCCGGTGCCCGCCATCCTGCTGGACCCCGATGACATGATCGCCGACGCTAATCCGGCGGCGGAACTGTTCCTCAACGCCTCGCTCAAATCTGTGCGCGGTCAGCCCGTCTGGGACCGCGTCATGGTCGACGCCCCCATGCAGGAGGCGTTCGACCGCGCCCGAGAAACCTCGACACCGCTGTTCGTCAATGACGTGGACGTGGGCACGGGCGAGCGTGTGCCGCTTCATTGCAACCTGCAAATCTCGCCGATGCAGGGGCGGCCCGGTTTCATGATCCTGCTGATCTCGCCGCGCGAACTGGCGGGGCGGGTGACCCATTCCCATTCGGTGAAATCCGCCGCCAAATCCGCCATCGGCATGGCCGAGATGCTGGCGCATGAGATCAAGAACCCGCTGGCGGGCATCACCGGGGCGGCGCAGCTTCTGTCCATGGGCCTCAGCGCCGAGGATATGGAACTGACCGATCTGATCGTCGAGGAAAGCCGCCGCATCGTCAAACTGCTGGAACAGGTCGAGCAATTCGGCAATCTCAGCCCCCCCGACCGGCGCGAGGTCAATATCCATGACGTGCTGGACCGCGCCCGACGCTCGGCACTTTTGGGCTTTGGCGCGCATATGAAGATCATCGAGGATTACGACCCCTCCTTGCCGATGGCATGGGGCGACCCGGATCAATTGCTGCAAGTGGTGCTGAACTTGGTGAAGAACGCCTCGGAAGCCGCTGATAAAAAAGGCGGAACCATTCGCCTTCACTCCTATTATGAGCATTCCTTCCGCCTGCGCCGCAGCGACGGCATGGGCCAGTCCCTGCCGCTGCAGATCGAGGTGATCGACGATGGCCCCGGTCTGCCCGCCGATATCGCGGGCGATATCTTTGATCCTTTCGTCTCGGGGCGCGAGAATGGCACCGGTCTGGGTCTGGCCTTGGTCAGCAAGATCATGTCCGACCATGACGGCTGGATTTCGGTCGATTCCGTCCCCGGCCGCACCGTGTTCCGCATGTCCCTGCCGCGCGCGCCGCGCGAAAAGGAAAAGGCACAGGCCCGCAAGCTTTCACATTCCAAACCCCCAAGGGAGTAGACGCCGATGGACGGAACCGTTCTTGTCGCCGATGACGATCGCACCATCCGCACCGTGTTGACCCAGGCGCTGACGCGTGCCGGATGCAAGGTGCACGCGACCTCAAGCCTGACCACGCTCATGCGCTGGGTGGCCGAAGGCAAGGGCGACGTGGTGATCTCGGATGTCATGATGCCCGATGGCAACGGCTTGGAAATGCTGCCGAAAATCGCGCAGGATCGTCCCGGTCTGCCGGTGATCGTGATCTCGGCGCAAAACACCATCATGACTGCGATTCAGGCAGCCGAGGCCGAGGCCTATGACTACCTGCCCAAGCCCTTCGATCTGCCTGACCTGATGAAACGCACGGCCCGCGCGCTGGAAAGCCGCCGCCGCGTGGCGCCCTCCGCGCCGGTCAATGATGCCGCGGACCGTCCCGATGATCTGCCACTCGTGGGGCGCACGCCGGCGATGCAAGCGCTCTACCGTCTGGTGGCGCGGGTAATGAACACCGATCTGCCGGTGCTGATTTCCGGCGAAAGCGGCACCGGCAAATCCCTGATCGCGCGCGCCATCCATGACTTTTCCGACCGGCGCACCCTGCCATTCGTGACTGTCACCGCCACCGATCTGCAAGATATCGAAGGCCCCGCGCGTGTTCTGGCGCGCGCCAAGGGCGGCTCGATCCTGTTCGACGAGATCGGCGATATCGACATGGACAGTCAGGCGCGCATCGTGCGGATGATGGACAGTCCCGGCGATCATGTGCCGCGCTTCATGGCCACCAGCCAGTCGAACCTGTCCCACGCGATGGACAAGGGCCGGATGCGGCAGGACCTCTATTACCGTCTGGGCGGGGCCACGGTCGAAGTGCCCGCCTTGCGCGAACGCGTCGATGACATCCCGCTTCTGGCCGACCATTTCCTGTTCCGCAGCGAAAAGGACGGGGCACCCAAACGCAAACTCTCGCGCGACGCGCTTGAACTGATGCGCGCCTACAGCTGGCCGGGCAATGTGCGCCAGCTGGAAAACGCGATCCGCCGCCTTGTCCTGACCAGCCGCGCCGATGAGATCACACGGGCCGAGGTCGAGGCCGTTCTGGGCAACCAGCCCGAGATGGAACCCGTGCTGGGCGGTGGCAACGACACCGAGAAACTCTCGGCTTCCGTCAACCGCCACCTGCGCCGCTATTTCGATCTGCATGGCAATATGCTGCCGCCACCGGGTCTTTATGGTCGCATCCTGCGCGAGGTCGAAGGCCCTCTGTTGGAAATCGCGCTCGAGGCGACAGGCGGCAACCAAGCCAAATGTGCCGATCTTCTGGGGATCAACCGCAATACCTTGCGTAAGAAGATCACCGATCTTGATATTCGCGTGACACGACGCCGCAAGTTGATGTAAAACCGCAACAGATAAGTGGCAGATTGGCGTCGGTGCCGATCTGACCCGAAAAACGGCGGTCAGGCGCATCACGCGCCGCATCAATCAGGACGGGGGCAGCGGGTGATTACCCGGGCGCAGCGACATATCGACTGGAACAGGCTCGCGCGGTTGCGACGCCTGAAGAAGTTGCAAAATGTCGCCACGCTGGGCCTTGTGGTCTTGGGTCCGGTTCTGGCCGTGGCCACGTTTCTGGTGCTGGGCCCGCTGGATCAGGGCGCGTCCGCCATCTCGCTGCGGCTGATCCTGCTGATCGATCTGGTCTATGTCCTGCTGGTGGCGGCCCTTGTGCTGCAAAAGGTGGCCGGGCTGATCGCCGCCCGCCGCGCCCGCTCCGCAGGCTCGCAGCTCCATCTGCGCCTCACCGGTGTCTTTGCGCTGCTGGCGCTGATTCCCACCGTCTCGGTCGCGATCTTCGCCGCCCTCACCATCAACGTGGGGCTGGAGGGGTGGTTCTCGGATCGTGTGCGGCAGGTGGTGGGCAGTTCGCTCGCCGCCGCCGAAGCCTATGAGGAAGAGCACCGCCGCGACCTGACCGAGGATGCCGTGGCCCTGGCGACATATCTCGACAACACAAGGCG
>NCJR01000508.1 GCA_002282555.1 Rhodobacterales bacterium 34-62-10 | reverse complement strand
GGCTGGGTGCTCTACCCGCCGCTCTCGACCAATGAGGGGGGCTTCTCGCTCGACCTCGCGATCTTCGCGGTCCACGTCTCGGGTGCCTCGTCCATTCTGGGCGCGATCAACATGATCACCACCTTCCTGAACATGCGTGCCCCCGGCATGACCCTGTTCAAGGTGCCGCTGTTTGCCTGGTCGATCTTCGTGACCTCCTGGCTGATCCTGCTGTCGCTGCCGGTTCTGGCCGGCGCCATCACCATGCTGCTGACAGACCGCAACTTCGGCACCACCTTCTTCGATCCCTCGGGCGGTGGCGACCCGGTGCTCTATCAGCACATCCTGTGGTTCTTCGGCCACCCGGAAGTCTATATCATCATCCTTCCCGGCTTCGGCATCATCAGCCACGTCATCGCGACCTTCTCGCGCAAACCCGTCTTCGGCTACCTGCCGATGGTCTGGGCGATCATCGCGATCGGCGCGCTGGGCTTCGTCGTCTGGGCGCACCACATGTATACCGTGGGCATGTCCCTGACGCAGCAGTCCTACTTCATGATGGCCACCATGGTCATCGCGGTGCCGACAGGGGTCAAGGTTTTCAGCTGGATCGCAACGATGTGGGGCGGTTCGGTCAGCTTCGAAACTCCGATGCTCTGGGCTTTCGGCTTCCTGTTCCTGTTCACCGTCGGTGGCGTGACCGGCATCGTGCTCAGCCAGGCGGCGATCGACCGCGCCTATCATGACACCTACTATGTTGTGGCGCACTTCCACTATGTGATGTCGCTGGGGGCGGTGTTTGCCATCTTTGCCGGCATCTACTTCTACTTCGGCAAGATGACGGGCCGTCACTATCCCGAATGGGCCGGCAAGCTGCACTTCTGGATGATGTTCCTCGGCTCCAACCTGACCTTCTTCCCGCAGCACTTCCTGGGTCGTCAGGGCATGCCCCGCCGCTACATCGACTATCCCGAGGCGTTCGCCCTGTGGAACTACTGGTCGTCGATCGGCGCGTTCATCTCCTTCGCATCGTTCATCTTCTTCTTCGGTATCATGTTCTACTCGCTGTTCCGTGGCGCCCGCGTCACCCAGAACAACTACTGGAACGAATATGCCGATACGCTGGAATGGACCCTGCCCTGCCCGCCGCCCGAACATACGTTCGAGCAGCTGCCCAAGCGGGAAGA
>NCJR01000150.1 GCA_002282555.1 Rhodobacterales bacterium 34-62-10 | reverse complement strand
CTGACGACGCCATAGCGTTCGGGATCGCTGACCTGATAGCCGAAAACGGTGCCGCCGCTGTGTTGTGCATCGGCATCGCGCAGCATTTCGGGCAGGCCATGGCCGAAGAAGATGTTGTCGCCCAGCACCATGGCGGAGGGTGCGCCTGCGAGGAAGTCCTCGGCCAGGATATAGGCTTGCGCCAGACCGTCGGGGGAGGGCTGCTGGATATAGGTGAAGCTGAGACCCCACTGGCTGCCGTCACCCATCAGGCGCTGAAACTGGCTTTGATCCTCGGGGGTGGTGATGATCGCGATGTCGCGGATCCCGGCCAACATCAACACGCTGAGCGGGTAGTAGATCATCGGTTTGTCATAGACCGGCAGAAGCTGCTTCGACAGGCCCATGGTGATGGGATAGAGCCGGGTGCCCGATCCGCCTGCGAGGATAATACCCTTGCGTTTCATCATCTCAAATCTCCTTCAATTCACTCAATACATGGGCAAGGCTGATGCGCCAATCGGGTCTTTCAATCGCATAGTCCCGAGTCAGCGCGGTGCAATCCATGCGGGAATTGGCAGGGCGCTGCGCGGGGGTGGGATAGGCGGAGGTTGGAATATCCTCGACGGTGACGGTGAGGCCGCTTTGCGCAAAAATCTCACGCGCGAAATCGGCCCAGCTGACATCGGGGGTGCCGCTGAAATGGTAGGTTCCGGTGGTGCCCTGCCCCGTATGGAAGGCGCGCGCCATGGTCAGGAGGGCGGCGGCGATATCGGCGGCGGCGGTGGGGCCGCCCACCTGATCGGCGACGATGGTGAGTGTGTCGCGCGTGGCGCCCAGACGCAGCATGGTTTTGACGAAATTCGCGCCATGGGCGGAAAAGACCCATGAGGTGCGCAGGATGGCGTGGGGGCCGCCTGCGGCGCGCACGGCCTGTTCGCCCGCCAGTTTCGACCGGCCATAAGCCCCGAGCGGGCCGGTGGCGTCATCCGGCTGCCAAGCCCGCGTTCCGGTGCCGTCAAAGACGTAATCGGTGGAGACATGCAGGAACGGTATGCCAAGCGCGGCGCAGGCCTGGGCCATGGCGCCGGGGGAGGTGCCGTTGATCGTGGTCGCCAGATCCTGCTCGGATTCGGCGCGGTCCACGGCGGTGTAGGCGGCGGCATTGATGACCACATCGGCGTCAGAGGCGGCGATGGCGGCGGCGCAGGCGGCGGGATCGCCGAGGTCGGCGCGGTCACGGCCAAGGCAGGTCATGGTGATATCGGGGGTTGCTTGCCGGGCCAGTTCGGTGGCGACCTGTCCGGTTTGCCCGAAAACCATAACCCGGATCATGCCTTGGTCCCCAGACGCTGACCGACGCCGTGGCGGGCCTGCAGGGGTTTCCACCACGCCTCGTTGTCCAGATACCATTGCACGGTGCGGCGCAGGCCTTCCTCGACCGTGACGGAGGGACGCCAGCCCAGTTCGGCGCGGATGCGGGCGGGATCGATCGCGTAGCGGGCGTCATGGCCGGGGCGGTCGGTCACGAAGGTGATCTGATCGGCATAGGAGCCGGAGGCTTTGGGGCGCAGGTCATCAAGGATGGCGCAGAGGGTGCGGACCAGTTCCAGATTCGTCCGCTCATTCTCGCCGCCGATGTTGTAGCTGCGGCCCAGCGCGCCTTTTTCCAAGACCAGCAGGAGGGCGTCGGCGTGGTCTTCGACATAGAGCCAGTCGCGGATGTTGGAGCCATCGCCATAGATCGGCAGGGCTTTGCCCGCCAAAGCGTTCAGGATGATGACGGGGACCAGCTTTTCGGGGAAGTGGTAGGGGCCGTAATTGTTGGAGCAATTGGTCAGCACCACAGGAAGGCCATAGGTTTCGTGCCATGCGCGCACCAGATGGTCGCTGGCGGCTTTGGAGGCGGAATAGGGCGAGCGGGGATCGTAGGGCGTGTCTTCGGTGAATTTCACCGATGGATCGGCGGGGAGTGAGCCGAACACTTCGTCGGTGGAGATGTGGTGGAAGCGGAACCCCTCGGGCTTGCCTTGCGCGGTCCAATAGGCGCGCGCGGCTTCCAGCATGTTGTAGGTGCCGGTGATGTTCGTCTCGATGAAGTCACCGGGGCCGTCGATGGAGCGGTCCACATGGCTTTCGGCCGCCAGATGCATCACGGCATCGGGCTTATGCGCCGCGAAGATGCGATCAAGGGCGGCGCGGTCGCGGATGTCGGCATGCTCGAACGCATAGGCGGGGTTGCCCGCCACGCCCGCCACGTTGTCGAGGCAGGCGGCATAGGTCAGCGCATCCAGATTGACGACAGCGTGGCCGCGCGCCACGGCGAGCCTGACGACGGCGGAGCCGATGAAGCCCGCGCCGCCTGTTACCAGAAGTTTCATGCCTCAGCCCTCGTAAACGAACGGTGTTTCAAAATCGCGCAGCAACGGCGCGCGGGCGTCCTTGTCGGACAAGAGCGCCTGAACCCCGTCGGGCAGGCCCCAGTCGATCCCGATATCGGGATCGTCAAAGCGGACCGCGCCGTCACATTCCGGCGCGTAGTAATCGGTGCATTTGTAGATGATTTCGGTATCCGGTACGCGCGTGACGAAGCCGTGCAGAAAGCCTGCGGGGATCAGAAGCTGGCGGCCGTTTTCGAACGACAATTCCTCGCCGATCCACTGGCCATAGGTGGGCGATCCGCGCCGGATATCGACGGCCACGTCAAACAGCCGCCCCTTGCCGCAGCGCACCAGTTTATCCTGTGCATGGGGGGGGGATTGGAAATGCAGGCCGCGCACAGTGCCCACGCGTGCGGACAGCGAGTGGTTGTCCTGCACGAAATCGAAGGTGACGCCGTGGTCGGCCAGTGTCTTGCGGTTCCAGCTTTCGGAGAAGAAACCCCGGGCATCGCCGAAACGCGCCGGTGTCAGGATCAGCACACCCGGCAATTTCGTTTTCTCGATTTTCACAAAAACACCCTTTCGATTCACTCACGCGCGGTCGTGTGCCTAGCAATCTAATCGACCATTGTCACGTCAATCGATACGACTGCGGCATATGGGTGACGCGGGCAGAGCGGACAGGGGCAGAGCGCTTGACCTTGGCTGCGCTTCCCATATGAGGGCATACAACATATAGTGGCCTTGTCCGGGGGGGTGTCCGAGGGGGATCGACCGGGGCGGGTCGCGTTTGTCGCAGGGAAGGCGGGGAAACGGTTTGGCACACATCATCGTTGTGGGAAATGAAAAGGGCGGTGCGGGCAAATCCACCGTCTCGATGCATGTGGCGACGGCCCTTGCACGGCTGGGGCACCGGGTCGGGGCGCTGGATCTGGACCTGCGGCAGAAGACCTTTGGCCGCTATGCCGAGAATCGCGCGGCGTTTCTGGCAAAATCCGGGCTGGAGTTGCCGGGGCCGGTTTATATCGACCTGCCCGAGGCTGATCCGGCCACGTTGAAAGAGGGGGAGAACCCCTATGACCAGCGCTTGTCGGCGGCGATTGCGCAGCTGGACCCGGAGAGTGATTTCATCGTGATCGACTGTCCCGGCTCGCATACGCGGCTGTCACAGGTGGCGCATAGTCTGGCCGATACGCTGATCACGCCGCTGAACGACAGTTTCATCGATTTTGATCTGCTGGCGCATGTGGACGGGGACGGCAAGAAGATCCTTGGGCCATCCGTCTATTCCGAGATGGTCTGGGGCGCGCGGCAGTTGCGGGCGCAGGCCGGGCTGAAGCCGATCGACTGGGTCGTGGTGCGCAACCGTCTGGGGGCGCAGCAGATGGTCAACAAGGAAAAGATGGGGCGCGCGCTGGACAATCTGGCGAAACGGATCGGGTTCCGCGTGGCACCGGGGTTCAACGAGCGGGTGATCTTTCGTGAATTGTTCCCGCGCGGGCTGACGCTTCTGGACCTCAAGGATATCGGGGTCAAGCAGTTGAACATCTCGAACGTGGCCGCGCGGCAGGAGTTGCGCGATCTGATCAAGGCGCTGAACCTGCCGGGGGTCGAGGCGAAGTTCTGATCCGGGCGGGCGCGGGTCAGCCCATCCGCGCCAGTTTGCGCAAGGCGGCGCGCAGGACGCGTTCCTCCTCGGCGGTCAGGGGTTCGGCCAGCACCGAGTCATAGCCCTGCGCCACGCCGTGCAGATCGCGATAGGCAGCGCGGCCCTGCGTGGTCAGGTCCAGATATTCCTGTCTGCGGTCGGCATCATCGGGGGCGCGGGTCAGGAAGCGGCGTTCCTCAAGCCGCTGCACAGCGCGGCTGATCTTGGTCTTGTGCATCTTGGAGCGCGCGCCGATGTCCTTGGCGGTCAGGCGGCCATAGAGCCCCAGATGGAACAGGACGCGCCATTCCGTGCGCAGCATCCCGTAGCGGTCTTTATAGACCTGTTGGAAGGCGAGGCTGCTTTCCTCGGCCGCCTGGTTGAGCAGGTAGGGAAGGAAATTCTGCAGATCGAAATCGTCTTTTTGTGGCATGATGCGGACTCCTGTTGTTGTTAGTTACAAAATCAACCGTTAACAACGCAACCATAAAGGAGGACGCCATCATGAATCGCCCTACTCTTCCGCATTCCTTTGTGCAGGCGGCCACGCCGCAGGGCACGACTCCGGGGTATATGCCCGGCTTTGGCAATGATTTCGAGACCGAGGCTTTGCCCGGCGCGTTGCCGCAGGGCATGAACAGCCCGCAGAAGTGCAACTATGGTCTTTATGGTGAGCAGTTGTCGGGCACGGCTTTCACCGCGCCCAGCCATCAGAACGAGCGGACGTGGTGTTACCGCATCCGGCCTTCGGTCAAGCATTCCAAGCGCTATGTGAAGATCGACGTGCCCTATTGGAAATCGGCGCCGCATATCGACCCGGATGTGATCAGCCTTGGCCAGTATCGCTGGGATCCGGTGCCGCACACGGACGCGCCCCTGACCTGGATCACGGGGATGCGGACCATGACCACGGCGGGGGATGTGAACACGCAGGTGGGCATGGCGAGCCATGTGTATCTGGTCACGGCCTCGATGCAGGATGAGTATTTCTTCTCGGCCGATAGTGAACTTCTGATCGTGCCGCAGGAGGGGCGGCTGCGCTTTTGCACCGAGTTGGGGATCATTGATCTGGAGCCCAAGGAGATTGCGATCATCCCGCGCGGGTTGCTCTATCGGGTCGAGGTGATCGAGGGGCCGGCGCGCGGCTTTGTCTGTGAAAACTATGGTCAGAAGTTCGATCCGCCGGGGCGCGGGCCGATTGGCGCGAATTGCATGGCGAACCGTCGCGATTTCAAGACGCCCGTGGCGGCGTTCGAGGATCGCGAAGTGCCCTCCTCGGTGGTGATCAAATGGTGCGGGCAGTTCCACCGGACCGAGATTGGCCATTCGCCGCTGGATGTGGTGGCCTGGCATGGCAATTACGCGCCCGTCAAATATGACCTGCGGACCTATTGCCCGGTGGGTGCCATCCTGTTCGATCACCCGGACCCGTCGATCTTTACCGTGCTGACCGCGCCCTCGGGCGTCGAGGGGACGGCGAATATCGACTTCGTGCTGTTCCGCGAACGCTGGATGGTGGCCGAGAATACCTTCCGCCCGCCGTG
>NCJR01000149.1 GCA_002282555.1 Rhodobacterales bacterium 34-62-10 | reverse complement strand
GCGGCATCATGAGGCCGGGTTGCAGATCGTGATGATCGGGCACGCAGGGCACCCTGAGACGATTGGCACGATGGGGCAGTTGCCGCCGGGCGAGGTGTTGCTGGTCGAGGTGCCGGACGATGTGGCCACGTTGCAGGTGCGCGATCCGGGCAAGCTGGCTTTCGTGACGCAGACGACGCTGTCGGTGGATGATACCGCCGAGGTGGTGGAGGCGCTGAAGGCGCGGTTTCCGGGGATCGTCGGGCCGCATAAGGAAGATATCTGCTACGCCACCACCAATCGGCAGGAGGCGGTCAAGGCGATGGCACCCAAATGCGACGCGATGCTGGTGGTGGGGGCGCCGAATTCATCGAACTCGCGCCGCTTGGTCGAGGTGGGGGCGCGTGCGGGTTGCGGCTATGCGCAACTGGTGCAGCGGGCCAGCGATATCGACTGGCGCGCGTTGGAGGGGATTTCGTCCATCGGGATCACGGCGGGGGCATCGGCCCCGGATGTGCTGATCACCGAGGTGGTGGATGCGTTCCGCGACCGTTTTGATGTGACGGTAGAGCAGGTCGTCACCGCCGAGGAGAATGTGGAATTCAAGGTGCCGCGCGTGTTGCGGCAACCGGCCTGAGGCGGATCATGGGAAGCGTGCCCCGTTCTGCGTTGCTGCTTGGTCTGGCGGGTCTGATCCCCTTTGTCTGGGGGGCGCTGACCGTGCTGTCCGATCCCCTGAACGCGTGGAGCGCGCAGACATTCGGCGGACGGTTCACCGGGCCTTATATCGGGTTGTTCTATGGCGCGGTGATCCTGTCGTTCATGTCGGGCGTGCTGTGGGGGTTTGCGACCAAGGCCAGCGGCGCGGTTGCGGCCTCGGGCTATGTCATGTCGGTGATCCCGGCGCTGTGGGCGTTTTTCATGACGGGGGGCGGGCCGGTCAGTGCGGCGATCAGCCTGATGGCGGGTTTCGTGGGATTGCTGGCGCTGGATTGGATGTTCTGGAAACAGGGGCTGGCGCCTGCGTGGTGGATGCATCTGCGCGTGCTTCTGACGGCGATTGTCGTGATCTGTCTGGCGGTCGTGGCCTTCGCCTGACATAGGGGGATGACCCTTTCTGATGGAGTTCCCATGACGGAAATGACGCTTTATTCGATGCCGTCCTCGGGCAACAGCTACAAGGTGCGGTTGCTGCTGGCGCTGCTGGGGCGGGCCTATGTGCATGTGCCCTGCGAGGCGGGATCCGTGGCGCTGAGCGAGGCGAAAGCTGAGGGAAAAGCCCCGCTGGGCAAGCTGCCGGTGCTGCATCTGGGCGATGGGCGGGTGCTGAACGAGTCCGATGCGATCCTGTGGTATCTGGGGGCGGGCACGGCGTGGGTGCCGCGCGAGCCGTTCGATCAGGCGCGGATGCTGTCGTGGATGTTCTTTGAACAGAACCGCCACGAGCCGGTGATCGCCGTGCGCGCGGCGCTGCGGTGTTATCCCGAGCGGGCGCATCAGGCCACGCCAGAGCGGATGGCCGCGCTGCTGCAGGAGGGTCATGCACTGCTGGCGCTGATGGAGGATGGGCTGGCGGGGCAGGACTGGTTCTGCGGGGCGTCACCCACGATCGCGGATATCGCCCTTTTCGGTTATACCTGCACGGCGGGCACGCGGGGCGGGTTCGACATGGCGCGGTTTCCGGGCCTGCAGGCGTGGTGTGCGCGCATGGCCGCCCTGCCCGGTTTTGTCAGCCTGGAGCATCAGCCATGACGCAGCTTTTCGCCTATACCGATGGGGCTTGTTCGGGCAATCCCGGCCCCGGCGGTTGGGGCGCGCTGATGCGCGCGGTGCGGGATGGCAAGATCATCAAGGAACGCGAGCTGAACGGCGGCGAGGCGGATACGACCAATAACCGGATGGAGCTCTTGGCCGCTATCAATGTGCTGGAGGCGCTGGAACGGCCCAGCGAGATCACCATCGTGACCGACAGCGCCTATGTGAAGAACGGTGTCAGCGCGTGGATCCACGGCTGGAAAAAGAACGGCTGGCGCACGGCGGACAAGAAACCCGTCAAGAATGTCGAGCTGTGGCAGCGGCTGGACGCGGCACAGGCGCGCCACAAGGTGACGTGGGAATGGGTCAAGGGCCATGCCGGGCACCCCGAGAATGAGCGCGCGGATGAATTGGCCCGCGCAGGGATGGCACCGTTCAAGGTGAATGGGAAAGCGGGCCGATGACGCTGCTGGTGCTGCTCGACTATGCCTCAGTTCTGGTGTTCGCGCTGACGGGTGCACTGGTCGCGTCGCGGGCGCAGCTGGATATCGTGGGGTTTTTCTTCATCGCCTGTCTGACGGCGGTGGGCGGTGGCACCTTGCGTGATGTTCTGTTGAACCGGGAGTTCGTGTTCTGGGTGGCCGAGCCTACCTATATCGCGATTGCCTGTATCGCGGCGCTGGTGGTGTTCTTTACCGCGCATCTGTTGGAAAGCCGGTACCGCGCGCTGATCTGGTTGGACAGTCTGGCGCTGGCGGTGGCGGTGCCTGCGGGTGTGGGTGTGGCGATGGGGCTGGAACAGCCCGCCGCCATCGTACTGATCATGGGGATGGTGACGGGCTGTCTGGGCGGATTGATGCGCGATGTGGTGTGCAATGAGGTGCCGCTGGTTCTGAAACAGGGCGAGTTATACGCATCCGCCGCCTTTGCGGGCGCGGGCGCGGCGCTGATCGCGCGGGAGGCGGGGCTTGATACTTTGGTGGCCCTGATCGCCTGCGCCGGTGTCACCTGGGTTTTGCGCGCCGGATCGCTGGCTTTTGGCTGGCGGTTGCCTGTCTACAAAAGCCGCCCGCCCAAGGTGTGACGCGATAACGCGGGCCTGACGCCGATGTTACCCCGGCGTGATTGCGCGGGAACAGGCGCCCGCCCATTTGCGTGATGATCCGGTGCTTCGCGTTGAAAGGACACCCCGTGCGCCATATGTTTCTGACCGCTGCCATCGTTCTTGTCGCCATCCCTGCCCATGCGCAGAAAGACATCACACCCATCGCACAAGCCGAGCGGGGCAATATGGTGACGGTACAGGGCACTGTGGCCCGTATTCTGGACGAGGATACGTTCCGCCTGTCTGACGGCAGCGGGGAAATCCGCGTCTATGTGGGGCCGCATTTCATGCCCGCCGTGGTAGGCGAGGCCGTGAGCGTGCACGGTTTTGTCGATGACGATCTGGGCCCGCGCGAGATTTACGCCCGCAGCATGACGCGTGCGGATGGCGAGGTTGTCACCTTCGATCATCGCTATTGATCGCGCAACCCGGCGCGCCTGCCCATCGGTGGGCCGCGCGTTTCAGCGCCGGGCATCCTCAAGGATAAGGTCGGATGCGCGCTCGCCCACCATGATGGCGGGGGCATTGGTGTTCCCGGTCGAGATGGTGGGAAAGATCGACGCATCGGCGACGCGCAAGCCGTCGATCCCATGCACGCGCAGCCGGGGATCCACCACCGATTGCGCCGGATCGGACCCCATCCGGCAGGTGCCGCATTGGTGGAACACGGTCCATGACTTTTCGCGGATCACATCGGCGAGCGCGTCATCGCTGTCCACGTCCCAGCCGGGGGTGATCTCATCCTCGATCACCGCGGCCAAGGCGGGGGTGCGCGCGATTTTGCGGATCAGACGGAACCCTTCCAGCATGATGGCACGGTCATAGTCGGTATCGAGGTAGTTGGTATGCATCTCGGGTGCTGCAAAGGGATCGGGCGAGCAGATTTGCAAGTAGCCGGTGCTGGTCGGTTTGCAGGGGTTGAAGCCCAGAAGGAAGCCCGGAAAGGGATCGGGGTTCATCAGGGGCCGGGTGCCGACGGGCGCGCGGGTATAGCTGACGGGCGAGAAGTAGAGTTGCAGATCGGGCCGGGTCGCGCCTTCCATCACCCGCACGAAACCGCCGCCTTGGTTCAGGCTGAGCGAGAGCGGGCCTTTGCGGGTCAGGACATAGCGCAGGCCCGCCCAGAGCTTGCCCATCAGGGGCGCGAGTTCCTGATTGAGGCTGGGCACGCGGGCACGATAAAGCGCATCCGCGCCCAGATGGTCCGACAGGTTGCGCCCCACATGGGGGGCGTCATGCAGCACGGGGATGCCGTGTTTTTGCAGCACAGCGCCCGGACCAATGCCCGACAGTTGCAAAAGCTGCGGCGAGTTGATGGCACCGCCGGACAGGATCACCTCGGTCCGCGCTTTCGCGGTCAGGGTGCGGCCCTTGTGGACATATTCGACGCCTGTGGCGCGGCGGCCGTCAAACAGGACGCGGGTGACATGGGCGCGGGTTTCGACGCGCAGGTTCGCGCGCTTCATCGCGGGGCGCAGGTAGGCGCGCGCGCTTGAGGCGCGAAATCCGCCCTTGGTGGTGATCTGGTAGAGTGCGGCCCCTTCCATATCCGCCCCGTTGTAATCGGGGTTGGTGGGAAAGCCTGCCTGTTCCGCCGCCGTCAGATAGGTGCGGGTCAAAGGATGCACGTCATTTGCCACGTCATAGACGGGCAGCGGGCCACCCGCGCCGCGATGCGCGTCTTCGCCGTGGACCCAATCCTCCATCCGTTTGAAGACGGGGGCCACGTCATCCCAGCCCCAACCGGGGGCGACCGCGCCCCATTCGGCATAGTCCGAGGGGTGGCCGCGCACATAGACCATCGCATTGATCGAGCTGGACCCGCCCAGCACCTTGCCACGCGGCCAGTAGGAGCGCAGGCCGTTGCGGTTGGGATCAGGCTCGGTCGTGTATTTCCAGTTCACCCGCTGGTCGTAATAGACCTTGCCGTAACCGATAGGGACCTGCACCCAGAAGGTCAGGTCCGATCCGCCCGCCTCCAGCAGCAGCACGCGGGACTTGGGGTCCGCGCTGAGGCGGTTGGCCAGCACCGATCCCGCCGATCCCGCCCCCACGATCACATAGTCGAATTCCTGCACAGCTGCCCCCAACCCGTCCGGCGCCGCTTTGCCCGCCGGAGGTCAGATTAGCAATGCCCGACCGGGCGCAGACGATCAAAAACGACAATGATACGGCGATCTTGGCCCATCGCCTTTGATGTGGAGACGGATCACACGGACATCGTCGGTGTGTTCCCCATGGAACAGGCGCAGCAAAGCATCGACGTCGTGAAAGGCCCTAATAGGGTCGAGGCGGCCTGATCCATTGTTCCATGACACAATCAGCCGAGATAGCGCGGCCAATGCCAGGATCGACTTGATCCAACAAAGAGAGCTGGCGGTCGCAATCTGAAGCAGCCGATTGCGCCCAATGCCATTCCGTTAGGTGGGTATGTTTAGCAAAACGCCGGATTTTTCAATGAAATCGAAGGTGGGTGGCGGAGACGATGCCCGCCATAATGGCGATTTAATCGTTTGTAATCATATGTCTAAGCCAAGCTATACCCCAAAGAAATAAGGCTATACCCCACATCCTGACTTTGCAGGCTTGTGCAATCCGATGCATCCGGCTACATTTCCTATGTGGGGTCACATGTAGGATAGATGCCGTGCCAAAGGTTGCCAGTGAACTAACCGCGCTAGACGTGAAGCGCCTGACCCACCCCGGCGGAAAGCGGAATGTCCTGCTTTCGGTCGGTGGCGTTCCCGGCCTTC
>NCJR01000148.1 GCA_002282555.1 Rhodobacterales bacterium 34-62-10 | reverse complement strand
CAGCCCGAGCAGAAATAGGGCAGCCGCGAGGCCAGTTCCTGCGCGTTGTCATTGCGCCGCGCATCGGCCAGCGCCGACAGGCCCGCCTTGATGCCATCGGTGCTGCGCCCCTCGTCGATCAGGATGCCACCCAGCTTTTCGGCGATCATGATCGGGTCCAGCGCACCGCGTGTCGGGAACAGCTCCTCGCCATGCATCGACCCCGCACCGCCGCCCTTGTGCCAGCCCCAGACGCGCCGTCCGTGGCGATCGTCAAAAATCGCTTCCTTGATCTGCACCTCGATCAGCTTGCGCTTCTCCTCGACCACCACGATCAGATCCAGCCCTTCAGCCCAGTCGTGAAAGCCCTTCATATCCAGCGGGAAGGTCTGACCGATCTTGTAGGTGGTAATGCCCAGACGCTCCGCCTCGGCCGCATCGATGTTCAAAAGCGCCAGCGCATGCACCAGATCCAGCCAGTTCTTGCCTGCCGCAACAAACCCGATCTTGGCCCCCGGCTTGCCCCAGACGCGCTTGTCCATCTTGTTGGCATGCGAGAACACCTCGGCGGCGAAACGCTTGTAATCGATCATCCGCGCTTCCTGCGCATGCGGCGTGTCGATCAGACGGATGTTCAGCCCCCCCTCCGGCATCTCGAATTCAGGGGTGATCAGCGTCATGCGATCAGGACGGCCATCGACCACGGCGGTCGCCTCGACCGTGTCCTTCATCGTCTTCAGGCCCACCCACAGCCCCGAAAAGCGCGACAACGCATAGCCATAGACACCGTAATCCAGGATCTCCTGCACACCGGCAGGGCTGACCACCGGCATATAGGCATCCACCATCGCCCATTCCGACTGGTGCAGCACGGTCGAGGATTCGCCCGTATGGTCATCCCCCATAGCCATCAGCACGCCGCCGTGCCGCGCACTGCCCGCCATATTGGCATGGCGCATCACATCGCCCGAGCGGTCCACACCGGGGCCCTTGCCATACCACAGGCCGAACACCCCGTCGAACTTGCCCTCCCCGCGCAATTCCGCCTGCTGCGCACCCCACAGGGCAGTCGCGGCCAGATCCTCGTTCAGCCCTTCCTCGAAAGTGATATCGGCGGCCATCAATTGTTTCGCGGCGCGATTCATCTGCATGTCCACCGCACCAAGAGGCGAGCCGCGATAGCCCGTCACGAAACCCGCCGTATTCAGACCTGCGGCACGGTCACGCGCCTTCTGGATCAGCATCAGACGCACAAGAGCCTGCGTTCCGTTCAACAGAACCGGAGACTTTTCAAGGTCGAACCTGTCGTTGAGGGTTATTTCCTGCCTGGACATCGCGCATCTCCCCATCTGAACGATCTTGTTTTAACTATATCGCGATATTAGGTCACAATTAATGACCTACCAAACTATTTTTTATTTCACCTTTTGGTTATAGGACGGTGCGGGGGATGTCAGAGGGTAACGATTTCCGCCTGTTTCACACGGGCGTCACAGGAAGACGGATTATTACCATGATGGATTGGGACAAACTCAGAATATTTCACGCGGTCGCCGATGCCGGCAGCCTGACCCATGCCGGTGACACCCTGCATTTGTCGCAATCCGCCGTCAGTCGGCAGATCCGCGCGCTTGAGGACAGCCTGAACACGACCCTGTTCCATCGTCATGCGCGTGGCCTGATTCTCACCGAACAGGGCGAATTGCTGTTCGAGGCGACAAGTTCGATGGCCAAACGGCTGGATACCGCCGCGGCCCGCATCCGTGACAGCGAGGAGGAGGTGTTCGGCGAATTGCGCGTCACCACCACGACCGGCTTCGGCAGCCTCTGGCTCGCCCCGCGCCTGCCCCGGCTTTATGAAAAATATCCCGATCTCAAGATCGACCTGATGCTGGAGGAACGCGTTCTCGACCTGCCCATGCGCGAGGCTGATGTGGCGATCCGCATGAAGGAACCCAGTCAGGCCGATCTGATCCGCAAACGCCTGATGCATATCCGCATGCGCCTTTACGCCTCGCCCAGCTATCTGGCCAAACGCAGCGCACCCGAACAGGTCGAGGATATCTCGAAGCACCGGCTGATCTGTCAGAACCCGCAATCGGCGCAGGTCGGTGCCGGGGCCAATCTTGTGCAATATCTGATGACCCATGACATCCAGTCCACGCTGACGGTGAATAATTATTTCGGCGTCCTGCAGGCTGTGCTGCATGATCTGGGGATCGGGGTGCTGCCCGATTACCTGACCCATGATTTTCCCGAACTGGTGCGCATCCTGCCCGACATCGAGTCGGTCGAGGTGCCGGTGTTTCTCGCCTACCCGGAAGAGTTGCGGCAATCCAAACGCGTCGCAGCCTTCCGCGACTTCGTTCAGGACGAGATCGTCAGTTATCGCAAACAGATGAAAGATCAGGAAGTTAGCTAACAGGTTAACCAAGCCATGCGCTATGCGCATACCCGCATTGCTGTAATGCAGCATCTTTTGCCTTGATCGTACACAAACGGATGCCTAATTCATCAATCGACGGTGATGCTGATTAGGTTCGCATCATCATCATACCTCCCTGTTGGACTTTGGCCGAGCTTAGTGCTCGGCCTTTTTTTTTACCAAACGGGTGGAAAGCTGCGGATACGGTGATTTTGGACCACCCGAACGGTCCCGCAGACAGGACCCTAGCGCGGTCGGATCAGACCTGTGTCAGTCGGCTCTGCGGTGCGGCATCACGGCCCAAAGCCATGCTGCCATGATATGCCTGCAACCACAGGCGATCCACAGCCGCAAGATCCACCGGATCAAGTGCGCCCCCCTCCTTCCAGTATCGCCCGGACGGGACGCGCGCACCAAGCGCGCACTCTGCGTGCAACGCGGCACGCACGGCGCCTTCGTCCACGGCCAAAGGGCGCAGCCTTGCCAGCGCGTCGATCCGCGCGCGTGGAAACAGCAACCTGCTGGGATCAACGGACAGGTTCACCACCGCGCAGCCTTGCCGGGCCGCAAGCAGCAGGATCCGCGCCGATTTCGCCTCAAGGCTTTGCAGCGTCACATCCGGTCGCAGTGGATCGGCTGTGCCGGTGCCATAAAAATGCGTGTTCACCGCAACAGGATAGACCATGTCACAGCCCAGCACCGCCAGAACACGCGGCCGGTGCCGCCACAGCGCCCAATAAGCCGCCGTGAACGCCATGGTCCCCCCGGCATATACCACACCGCCATAAGCGTTGTTGGCAGGGATATAGTCCTGCGCCGTCACGACCGACTGCCCCTTCAAAAGATGGCGTGGCCAACGATCTGCCGGAAAATCTTCGGGATGGATCAGCGCGTCCCAATCGCGGCGCACCTGCCAGGCATTGTTGATGGCCAGCACGTGCCCCAGCGCCGATTTGGGCCAGTTTTGTGCCCGGATCACGTTGGGCCCGCTGCCAAGGATCGTTACAATTGTCATTCTGCCCTCTGCCGGTGACCTTCCGGCAGAGCGCCGGCTGCACCAAAACTAGTGCGGCGCAGAAGCAGGGCGACTGTTTTTTGCATCCCGTTGCGAGCTTTCTGACGTCGCCTGCCCCTTTCCCCGCGCAACACCTTGTCGTAAAGAGACGCGGCAGACCTGCCCAGGGGGACGAATGACATGCAAGACATGGTGCAAGAACCGGCCATCACGCCCGAACTGATCGCGGCACACGGGCTCAAGCCCGATGAATACCAGCGCATCCTCGACATTATCGGACGCGAACCGACCTTCACCGAGCTTGGCATCTTCTCGGCCATGTGGAACGAGCATTGTTCCTATAAATCTTCCAAGAAATGGCTCCGCACCCTGCCCACCACAGGCCCGCAGGTCATCTGCGGCCCCGGCGAGAATGCAGGCGTTGTCGATATCGGCGACGGGCAAGCCGTGGTTTTCAAGATGGAAAGCCACAACCACCCCTCCTATATCGAACCCTATCAAGGCGCTGCCACCGGCGTGGGCGGCATCCTGCGCGATGTGTTCACCATGGGCGCGCGCCCCATTGCGGCGATGAACTCGCTGTCTTTCGGCGCACCCGATCATCCCAAGACCCGGCAACTGGTGCATGGCGTGGTCGAGGGGATTGGCGGATATGGCAATGCCTTCGGCGTGCCCACCGTGGGCGGCGAAGTGCGGTTTCACCCCGCCTATAACGGCAACTGCCTTGTGAACGCCTTTGCCGCTGGCCTCGCCGATGCCGACAAGATTTTCTACTCCGCCGCATCCGGCGTGGGTATGCCTGTCGTCTATCTGGGTGCCAAAACCGGCCGCGACGGTGTCGGTGGCGCGACCATGGCCTCGGCCGAGTTTGACGACAGCATCGAGGAAAAGCGCCCCACCGTGCAGGTGGGTGACCCCTTCACCGAAAAGCGCCTGATGGAAGCCTGCATGGAGCTGATGCAGACAGGCGCCGTCATCTCGATCCAAGACATGGGGGCGGCTGGCCTGACCTGTTCGGCGGTCGAAATGGGCGACAAGGGTGATCTGGGCGTGCGCCTTGATCTGGAAAAGGTGCCCTGCCGCGAAACCGGCATGACCGCCTATGAGATGATGCTGTCCGAATCCCAGGAACGCATGCTGATGGTCCTGCGCCCCGAAAAAGAGGCCGAGGCCCGCGCCGTGTTCGAAAAATGGGACCTCGATTTCGCCATCGTCGGCGAGACGATCCCCGAAGATCGCTTCCTGATCATGCACAACAATGTCTGCAAGGCGGATCTGCCGCTCAAGGCGCTGTCGGGCAATGCGCCCGAATATGACCGCCCATGGGTGGAAACGCCCAAGCCCGCCCCCTTGGGCGATGTGCCGGGTATCGACCCGATTGACGGTCTCAAGGCCCTGATCGGCAGCCCAAATTACGCCGCCAAACAATGGGTCTATCAGCAATATGACAGCCAGGTCATGGCCGATACCGTGCAGACACCCGGTCTGGGTGCTGGCATCATCCGGGTGCATGGCACAGACAAGCTGATCGCCTTCACCTCGGATGTGACGCCGCGCTATGTCTTTGCCAACCCGTTCGAGGGGGGCAAGCAGGCCGTGGCCGAAACCTATCGCAACCTCACCGCCGTGGGCGCGAAACCCTTGGCCACCACGGACAACCTGAACTTCGGCAACCCTGAAAAGCCGCAGATCATGGGGCAATTCGTGGGCGCCATCAAAGGCATCGGCGCGGCAGTCTCCGCCCTCGACATGCCGATCGTGTCGGGCAATGTCAGCCTTTACAACGAAACCGACGGCAAAGGGATCCTGCCCACGCCCACGATCTGCGCCGTGGGTCTGATCCCCCATGTCGATCAGGCGATCCTTGGCCACGCCCACGACGGGGATCTGGCGCTGCTGGTCGGCGACACCCATGGGCATCTGGGCCAGTCCGCGCTGCTGGCCGAAGTTTTCCACCGCGAGGAAGGCGACGCGCCCCCTGTCGATCTTGTGGCCGAGCGGCGCAACGGCGACTTCATCCGCACCAATCATGCGCTGATCGGCGCCTGCACCGACCTGTCCGACGGCGGTCTGGCACTCGCCGCCTTCGAGATGGCCGAGACAGCGGGTCTGGGCCTCCAGATCGACGCCGCCGACACGCCGACCCTGTTCGGCGAGGATCAGGCACGCTATCTGAT
>NCJR01000507.1 GCA_002282555.1 Rhodobacterales bacterium 34-62-10 | reverse complement strand
CGATGCTCATGCGGCACCCCCATCGGGCAATATGTGATCAGGCCTCGGCACGGGCATATCGCCTCTTTTTGCATTTAGTGTCCGACAATAAGGCATAATCAGCCCATTTGCGCCGGTCAATCCAAATTGCCGCAGCAGCCGGAACCACGCGCGCCCCACGCAACCACGCATCCTTCGCATTTCGGTGAAAACGTCTTGTTTTTCGAATGTTTCCCCCGGATCAGCAGGCTCCACCTCAACCGCTGACCTCTGCGATACAACGCAGTTGACAGACGGCCAGAATCGCGACCATCCTGTGCTTGTGTCAGACGTTAAGGGCCCGCCATGACCATGCGCCTTGCCATCACCCTGCAATCCGGCGCGACATGCCGGCCAAGCTGTCCGCAGGGTACGGCACGATGACCCTGACCGCCAAACCGATCCAGCATCACTATGCCTATCACCAGATCGCCGAGGAAATTCAGGCCCAGATCCTGCGCGGCGATCTGAAACCCGGTGATCAACTTCCCGGCGAGGCGGAACTGGGTGTGATGTTCGGCGTCACCCGCTCGACCGTGCGCGAAGGTCTGCGCCAGTTGGAAAGCGACGGTCTGGTGCACCGCCCATCCCCCCGCCGGCTTGAGGTGACGGTGCCGCAGGCCGACCAGCTGACCACCCGCGCCGGGCGCGCCATGGCGCTGATGAAGGTCACCTTCCGCGAGCTGTGGGAGGTGACGATGGTCACCGAACCCCTTGCCGCGCGGCTGGCCGCCCAACACGCGACAGCCGAGGAGATCGAGCAGTTGCAACATCTCCACGCCGATCTGCTGGCCTCCGAGGGGCAGATGGCCCGCACCATCGCACTGGATGAGCAATTCCACACCCGCATCGCCGATATGGGCAAGAACCGCGTGCTGGGTCTGGCCCGCGAACCCATCGCCCTGCTGCTGTTCCGCGGCTTTGCCAAGATCGCGCCCTTCGCCCCGCAATTCTACAAACGCCAGATCGAGGCGCATTCCAACATCATCGCCGCCTTTCGCGACGGTGACAGTGAACGCGCCGAAAAATGGGCCCGCATGCATATCGAGGATTTCTGGCGCGGTGCCCAGCTTGCCGGGCTGGAAGATGCCATCGCCCTCAGCCCGCGCGCCGTGACCTGACGCCCAGACCCGACACAACAGGACCGTTTCATGCCATTCCAGACGATC
>NCJR01000147.1 GCA_002282555.1 Rhodobacterales bacterium 34-62-10 | reverse complement strand
TCGCCCAGCGCGCGGGCCATATCCGCAAGGGTCAGGCCACGGCTGGCGAGGGCGAACTGGTCGATATCGACGCGGAAGATTGCCTCGCGGTCGCCGTAGATTTGCAGATCGGCCACGCCGGGGATCGAGATCAGGCGGTCCTCGACCTGATCGCGGACGATCTGGGTCAGGTCCTGCGGGCTGCGGGTGTCGGAGGTGACGGCGATGCGCATGACGGCATCGGCATTGGCATCGGCCTTGACGATCTGGGGTTCATCCGCATCATCGGGCAGGTCATTGGCAATGCGCGAGACGGCGTCGCGGGTGTCATTGGCGGCGACATCCAGATCGACGCCATCGGTGAATTCCAGCGTCACGCGGCTGCGGCCATAGCGGGATTCCGACGAGATCGTGCGCACGCCCGAGACGCGGCCCACGGCGCCTTCGATCCGGCCGGTCAGTTCCTGATCCACGGTTTCGGGGGAGGCGCCCGAGAAGGTGGTGGTCACGGTCACCACGGGGCGGTCCACGTCGGGCAATTCGCGCACCTCGACCCCCAGCAGGGCGGCGAGGCCCGCCATGACGATCAGCGCATTCAGCACGAAGGCAAGGATCGGGCGGCGCACGAAAAGGGCGGTGCCTGCGGTGGTGGCTGCGGGGGTGGCCGGGTTTTTCATCGCGGCGCGCCTTTACAGCTGTGCCGCGGCGGGGGCCGCGTCGCGGGCGACCGCCGCCTGATTTGCGGGAACCACCTCGGCCCCGGGACGCAGGGTTTGCACGCCTTCGATCACGACCGTATCGCCGGGGTTCAGATCCCCCTCGACCAGCACGCGGTCGGGGTTGCGTTGCAGGATCACGACCGGCACGCGCTGCACCTTGCCATCACGCGCCAGCCAGACGAAAGACCCGTCGCTGGACCATTGCACCGCAAGCGCATCCACGGATGGATAGGTCTTGCCGGGGAATTCCATCGTCACCTCGAAGGCCATGCCTTCGCGCAGGCGGTCCTGCGTATTGTCCACCACGGCCTGCACCCGCAGGGTGCGGCTGGCACGGTCCACCACGTTATCGACGGCGGTCAATTCGCCAGTCAAGGGCGTGGCCGCGCCGGACATCAGTTGCAGATCAACCGGCATTCCGGGTTCCAGCGCATTGATCACGCGTTCGGGCACGCGGAAGTCGATCACGATCTGCGACCGATCGGTCAGCACGCCGACCTCATCCTGCGCGGTGACCCGGTCGCCGACTTCGACATCGACCAGACCGAGCCAACCGGAGATGGGTGCGGTCACCACGGTCTGTTCCAGATCAACCTCGGCCTGACGGATCGCCAGACGCGCGTTTTGCAGGGCCAGTTCCGCCTCGCGGATGCGGACGGTGGTGACGGCACCGGAATCGCCCAACTGGGTCAGGCGCTGCAGCTCGTCCTCGGCATCGGCGAGCATCAGGCGCGCGCGTTCCAAGGCGATCACCTCGGCCCGGTCATCAAGACGAATCATGACATTGCCGGCATCGACATATTGGCCTGAGGCCACCTCGACCGCGCGGACGCTGCCTGTGCGTTCGGACCGGACAGTGACCGACCGCAGCGCGCGCCCGTCACCGATGGCACTGACACGCTGGCTGAGGATCTGTTCGGACACGGTATCCAGCACGACCTTTGCGGGGCCGCCCGGCCCGAAACCGCCGCCGCCCGCACCTTGGGCCGCGGGTGCGCCCGGTTCAATTCCCAAAAGACGATAGGCGCCGATCCGTTCAAGGATCGGCTGTGCGGAGGGCACGTAAACAATCCAGATGCCAAGCGCGACAACCAGCACAACAAGGGACACAAGGGTCTGTTTCAACAGGGACATCGGGTCTCCTTGGGCATCGCGGGCAACAGGAATGTTGCGGTCATGATATCTGATGGCGGGCGCATTATCCCGGCCACAGAGCCGAATTTGCGGTAACAGGTAACCTTTTGACGGAAATAGGCAACACGCGCATGCGACGTGCGTGCCCGTCAACCATGCCACAGACTGCCTGAAAAGACCCGCATGCAACATGCGGGTCTGAGGGTTCACGGTGTTTTGAAGGCTTTTCGGGCCGGGACGGTCACTTTTTCAGCGCGTCGCGGATTTCCATCAGGATTTCAAGCTCGGTCGGACCGGCGGGGGCTGCGGGCTCGGCCGGTTTGGGGGGAATGGCGGCGTCACGCGCGCGGTTGACCGCCTTGACCAGCATGAAAACCACGAAGGCGATGATCAGGAAATTGACCACGGCCATGATGAAGCGGCCATAGGCGAAGACGGCGGCGCCCGCCTCCTCTGCTGCGGTGATCGAGGGGTATTCGCCGCTGCCGAGCAGGACATACATGCCCGAGAAATCGATCCCGCCGATGATCAGGCTGATGATCGGGTTGATGAGGTCTGCCACCATGGAGCTGACGATGGCGGTGAACGCGGCGCCGATGATGATACCGACGGCCATGTCCATGACATTGCCGCGTGCGATGAAGTCTCGGAATTCCTTGATCATGGTGTCCCTTTCGCGTGGCTGAACCTGCCCGGCTTATGTGCCGGATCAGGGCTTGCAGGTTGTCTGCGTCTCGGGCCGGCAGCGTGCCGACCCGAGACCGCGCCACAATAGCATGGGACATTCACCGGCCATAAGCCTGTATCTGGTGGTAAAGGTGATAATTACCCATAGGCCCGGCCCGGATGAAAAGTGCCGCACCACGCGGGTTGCGCGTCGGGGTCTGTGGGTCTTTGAGGGATGACGCTGTTTTGTCTGGCTCACTTGACCCCTTCATTGATTGCTTTGCAATCAACTGCCGGGTCTGCGCCTTTGCTGTGCAAAGGCTTGGTGGAGCCTAGGGGGATCGAACCCCTGACCTCTTGCATGCCATGCAAGCGCTCTCCCAGCTGAGCTAAGGCCCCATCTTTTCAGCCCTGTCGGGCTGTGTCCTGCCACCCCTGACGGGGTGTCGCGGTTCTTTAGGCAATGGCGCGGGCGGGATCAAGCGGAAAATTCCGCCCGCGTCGGGTCTTGGAAAGATCAGATTTCGTCGTCATCCGCGGCGACGTCGGTCAGATCGTCGAGGGAGACGTTGTCATCCTCGTCGTCGTCCAGCAGATCATCATCCAGATCCACATCGACCTCATCATCATCCAGAACGTCCTCATCAGCGTCCAGATCGACGACCTTCATCTTCTTGGTCGCAGCATCCTCGGCGTCGGCGGCGATCATGCGGCTTTTGCTGATGTCGAATTCCACGACTTCGCCGGTATAGGGGCTGACGATCGGGGTCTTGTTCAGGTCGTAAAAACGCTTGCCGGTGGTCGGGCACACGCGTTTTACGCCCCATTCTTCCTTGGGCATGGATATCCCTTTCAAATCTTGTGTCTTGTCGACGATCCGCGCCAACTGCCATAACGGGTCACGACTGTCAAAGGCTTTAACAGGGCGCTTGGCACAGGGTCAGGAGGGCATATGGGACAGCATTTCCTGCCGGGCAACCCCCCGGTGGAAATCACCTTGCGCAAAACGGCGCAGGCGCGGCGCATTTCGTTGCGCATCTCGCGGCTGGACGGGCGTGTCACGCTGACCTGTCCGCTGCGGGTGAGTGACCGGGAGGCGCTGGCCTTTGCGCAGGAGAAGGCGGATTGGTTGCGGCATCATCTGACGGTGCAGCCCGCGGTGGCGGGGGTGGGGATCGGCCATGCGGTGCCCTTCGAGGGGCGGATGTTGCGAATCGCGTCCGGGCCGGGGCGGTTGGTGCGGCCTGAGGCGGAGGTGCTGTGGGTGCCCGGTGATCCGGCGCGGGTGGCGGCGCGGCTGGCGGGGTTCATGAAACAGGCGGCGCGGGATCGGCTGGCGGCGGCGTCGGATCATTACGCAGCGCGGTTGGGGCGCGGTTATGCCCGGCTGTCGTTGCGCGATACGCGGTCGCGCTGGGGGTCCTGCACGGCGGATGGCTGGTTGATGTATTCATGGCGGCTGGTGATGGCCCCGCCCGAGGTGCTGTCTTATGTGGCCGCCCATGAGGTGGCGCATCTGGCCGAGATGAACCATTCGGATGCGTTCTGGGCGGTGGTGACGCGGCTTTACGGCGATTATCGCGCGCCGCGTCGGTGGTTGCGGGACAAGGGCGGCGATCTGCACCGCTATCGCTTTGGCGATTGATCTTGCCGGGATTTGTGATCACATGAGCGGATGCTAACACCGACGCCGCGCCCCGATCCTTTGCCGATTGCCCATGACCGTGTATATCGCGGGCTGCGCAGCCGGATCATGCATGGCGATATTGCGCCCGGCCATGCGCTGACGCTGCGCGGGATTGGTAAGGAATACGGTGTGTCGATGACGCCCGCGCGGGAAGCGGTGCGGCGGCTGGTGGCGGAGGGGGCGTTGACGCTGTCATCCTCGGGTCGCGTGTCCACGCCGGAGTTGAGCAATGAGCGGATCGAGGAATTGGCGGCGCTGCGCTCGCTGATCGAGGTGGAGCTGGCCAGTCGCGCCCTGCCCCGCGCGCATATGGCGCTGATCGAGCGGTTGCAGACGATCAACGCCGCTGTGGGCGATGCGGCGATGCGGCAGGATGCGGTGGCGTATATCCGCACCAATCTGGAGTTTCACCGGACGTTATACCTGCGCGCGCAGGCGCCTGCGATGCTGGCCATGGCGGAAACCGTGTGGTTGCAGATGGGGCCGACGATGCGGGCGCTTTATGTGCGGCTGAAGCGGAAGGACCCGCCGCATTATCACCGGCTGATCATTGCCGCGCTGAAGGCGGGGGATGAGCCGGGGTTGCGGCTGGCGGTGCGCTCGGACGTGACGCAGGGGTTGAAGATGCTGGCGAGTTAAGCTGCCAGACCTTTACGCAGCCAGACCTTTTTTGCCCATCTCAAGATATTTCCGCCGGCGATCCTCGATCAGTTTCTTGCCCTTGAGGTCGGTGAGTTCGGCCATCATGGTGGCAATCGTCTCACCCACGGCGTAGATCGTCTTGTGGCTGTCGCGATGCGCGCCACCGATGGGTTCGGGGATGATGCGGTCGGCGACGCCCAGTTTCTTGAGGTCCTGGGCGGTCAGGCGCAGGGCTTCGGCGGCTTCGCGCATCTTCTCGGAATCCTTCCACAGGATCGAGGCGCAGCCTTCGGGACTGATCACCGAATAGACCGAGTGTTCCAGCATCGCCACGCGGTTGGCGGTGGCGAAGGCGACGGCGCCGCCGGACCCACCCTCGCCGATGATGACGCTGATCAGCGGCACCCCGATCTGGAGGCATTTTTCGGTGGAACGGGCAATCGCCTCGGACTGGCCCCGCTCTTCCGCGCCTTTGCCGGGATAGGCACCGGGCGTGTCGACCAGCGTGATCACCGGCAGGCCGAAACGGTCGGCCATGTCCATCAGGCGGATCGCCTTGCGATAGCCTTCGGGCCGGGCCATGCCGAAATTCCGCTCGATCCGGCTTTTGGTGTCATTGCCCTTTTCGTGGCCGATCACCATGACGGGCATGTCGTTGAAGCGGGCAAGCCCGCCCATGACCGCGTGATCGTCGGCAAAGTTCCGGTCGCCGGCCAAGGGCGTGTATTCGGTAAACAGCGCCTCGATATAGTCCTTGCAATGCGGGCGGTCGGGATGGCGGGCCACCTGA
>NCJR01000146.1 GCA_002282555.1 Rhodobacterales bacterium 34-62-10 | reverse complement strand
TATTCGCCGAAATGATAGTCATCTTCGGGAACCCCCGGGAGTCCAAACTCCTGCATCTGCAGAAGCGTGAACGCAGCCGCCAATGCCAGTGCCAGTCCCGCTTCGGAAGGCAACCCGCCCTGCGTTTCACGGGCGCCGCCATCAAACAGCGCAGTCTTTAAGATCAGGCCGCCAACAAGAAAGAACGGCAGGTCCACAAACGTGACCAATGCGCCCCGCCCGTTCACAGGCTGCCAGAACACAGGAGCCGCCAGCACAATCGCAGCCGCAACCAGCACGGCCGACAGTTTGAACAATAAACGCGCAAGCCATGCCGGATGAGGAAGGAACCAGAGCAGCCCCGCCCCTCCGATCAGGGCCAAAGGCAACACGACATCCGGATCGATCTGCAGTGTATTTTCCAGGAGCACCGCGAGGGCACAGGCGAATAGGACCATTATGCCCGCGCCGCGGTCCCAGGCGTCCTGCAACCGCATTTGAGATACCAGAATACACAGGCCCGTCCCGGCCAGGACCGCCCATCCGATAGCGCCAGATGCGGCCAGCAGCACAAGCAGTAGAATCGTCCCCGCCCGCCCCAGGGTCGCCAGCCGCGCTTCTCCATCGGGCGATGCCGGTGAGGGCGCAGCGGCGAATTTCAGGACCAGCCAAAGCATCGCAGCGGCGATCACACCCAGACCCAGAAACCCCGGAACAAGAAACACGTCCCGCATCTTGTTCTGGTCACTATAAGCCGCGCCGCTCACGGTGAGTTCAGTGAGATATCCGGTGTGTGGCCAGATCCACCAGGCATAGAGCGCAACGACAGCGGTAACGGGCAGGAGGATCAGCAGAAAGACAGCCGGAAAAGCAAGTCTCATGGAAGTGTGGTCCCCTCGAAGGCTGGCGCGTCCATGTCAGATTGGCACGGCTTCAGACACAGTGTCGCTATCATACGTGCAAGACAAAGCAACCGTCCGGCCCAAGCCCTTTCCGCCGCCATATCACACGCGCAGAGGGGATGACGCAGAGCCCCTTAAAGGGTCTGCATATGTAGGGTAAGCAGTTGACTGCTAATCGCAAACTCTGGTTGTAGAGTGGCGAAACAGGAAGCGATTTGGGCCGCGCGAACGACTATCAAATTCTGAGGCCTCAGGGCACGTATCGCATCACGGCCCATGACACTACTAAGCGCTTTTGCGCCAGTCCCAACCCGCGATGCGAGGAGCAGTAATGACGAGCAAGAGATTGGGATTGATTGGATCCACGGGCTTTGTGGGAGGTCTTCTTCGCGAAGCAGTCAAATTTGACGCATCCTACAATTCCAAATCCATTCCGCAGATTGCCGGGGAAAAGTTTGATCTCCTGATCTGCGCTGGCGCGCCGGCGACCATGTGGGCTGCAAATGCCAAACCCGAGGAAGACGCGGCAAACCTCAACAGTCTGTTCGAGCACATGCAGTCGGCGGAGGTCTCAAAGCTCGTCCTGATTTCGACGATCGCCGTTTTCGACGATCCATCAGCCGGTTACACAGAAACTTCAGCAAAATTTGAGACCCAAAAGGCTTACGGCCGTAACCGCAGGCGGCTGGAAGAGCAGGTTGCCGGAGCTTTTGACGCGCATATCCTGCGCCTGCCCGCTTTGTTTGGCCACGGCCTGAAAAAGAACTTCATCTTTGATCTGCTAAATCCCGTCCCATCCTTTGTGAAAGACGACAAGTTCAAGGAATTGCTCGATAAATTCAGCGCGCCCCAGCGAGAGGCCGCATTGACGGTCTTTTCATTCGATTCGGGCCTTGGCATGTGGAAATGTGATCGCGAGGCCATGGCCGCGCAGGGCAAAGAAGAACTTGTGGAGCGTGCATTCCAGGAACAGGGTTTTCTGGCGCGCAATTTCACCAACAGTGACAGCCAGTTCCAATATTACAATGTCAATCGTCTCTGGGCTGATATCGAAACCTGCGTGTCAAAGAAGATTCCTGTTCTCAACGTCTGCTCGGCCCCTCTAAGGGCAAACGAAATCCATCAGCATCTTTGCGGATCGCCCTTCTCCAATTCCGGACCCGCCTTGAACATCGAGCACGTCAAGACAGACCATGCCGGCACGTTCGGTCAGACAGGGCCCTATCTCATTGGCCGCGACGAAGTGCTGTCGGAATTGAAGACGTTTTTCAAACAGGAATCGGGCCGCGCATGAAGCTCGCCATGTCGAACATCGCCTGGCTGCCGCAGGAGGCAGACGAATGCCTCGGCCTGTTGCAGGAAGCCGGGGCGAAAGGTCTGGAAATCGCGCCTGGTCTGACCTTCCCGCAGGAGGCAGACCCGTTTGATCCCTCACCCTCTGCAGTTTCGGCCCTCTTTGCCTCCCTGGAAGCGCATGAGCTGCAGCTGGTCTCGATGCAGTCTCTGCTTTTCGGGGTTCAGAATGCCCGGCTTTTCGGCACACCTGCGGAACGGGACACATTCGAGGCAGGGCTGCAGCGGGCGATAGGTCTTGCCGGCCGGCTCGGCATCCCCAACCTTGTCATGGGATCGCCCGGTAACCGCGCCATCCCTGAAGGCATGGACCGCAAGGAGGCAGAAGCTGAGGCCCGCGCCTTGTTCCGCCGCCTTGGAGACAAGGCAGAAGCTGCAGGCACGCGGCTGGCGCTTGAGCCTAACCCCGCAGCATACGGCACAAATTTCCTCACTACACTGAGTGAAGCAGTCGATTTCGCTGTATATGTGGACCATCCTGCCATCAGCGTGAATTTCGACATTGGCGCACTCCATATGAATGAAGAATTTGATCAGGGCGCTCAACTGTTTGATTACGGACGGAACATTGTTTCCCATGTGCACATGAGTGAACCAAACTTGGCACCCGCACCCAAGGATCCCGAAGCCCTGGGCGAGCTTGCGTCGCATATTCTGAATACCGGCTATTCGGGCTGGTTCTCGATCGAGATGCGTCAGGCAGGCGTTGCCGAGGTTAAAAACGCGCTCGCCCGGGCTGCATCATCTCTCAGGAGCGCCGCTGCATGACACGTTCCAATGGACCTCGCGGCGATTACCTCGCCTCATTCTGCTTTGTGGACGAAGGCGACGTTGCCGCCGAACTTACGCGGCTCAGCGCACTCGCCATGGAGATGGAGGCCAGATATCAGTATTTCGAACTTGTCTATGTGGTCGCTGAACGCCACCGCGCACAGATCGAAAGCACCGCTTCGCTGCTGAGCAACATCCGCAACCTGCGCATGCTGCTCGTCAACAACGACATGAACTTCTACCGGCGCCGTGTCGTCGCCGCGTCTGAAGCGATCGGAGATGTGGTTGTCTTGTCGGCGATATCCGAACTGGCGGCGCTGGATGTTAGCGCCCTTGCGGATCAGGCATTCGAAACCGGGGAAACCATCATGGCGCGCCGCTCTCAAGCGGCCGCGACTGTGCCCGTGTGGCATTGGGTCATGGCTGCCGTTTCCCCCTATAAGGTCAACGCGCGCGATCTGCGGACTCTCTCCCTTCCGCGCACGCATCTCAATGAGATGCTTGGCCGGCCCACACTCGTCATTGATCTGAGGTTTGAAGCCAAACAGTCTTTCCGCAGATTTCAACGGGTATTGGTCAACGCCAAAGGCCTTCCCTTCCGCGGTCCCAGCCTGGGGGAACGTGTTGAACTGCTCGGAGAGCTGGTGACCGTTTCCGCCCCGCGGCTACTCAAAACATATGCCGCCTTTTCCTTTCTCACGGCCGGCCTGGCTTTCGCCTACACGCTGTATGCCATCACACTTTTCCTCATCGGCACCCCCCTGACGCCCGGCTGGTTTACGACTGCGCTGGCGCAAGGCGGTTCGGTCACATTTCTTGCCGTGGGTTTCTGCCTCATCAGTCTTGGCCTCGCCGATGTGGTAGACAGGCTGACAGGGCGCACCCGCAATGCGATTGTCGATGAAATTGCAAACATCAATTTCTTCAAAGACAAGACTGACCTGAACGTCGAAGTTCTCGCACAACCTCACGCGGCGAAGGAGCAATCCGCCAGATGACCGATGCTCAAGTATCCGCGATTGCAGAACGAGGTTGGAGTGTACCCGCATTCCATGAAGCGGTCCTGCGGCCGCGCGCAACGCCTTACTGCGTTATCATTCCGGTCATCAATGAGGGCCAGCGGATTCAGAACCAATTGCGCCGCATGCATGAGCTCGGGCTCGACCGGCAGGCGGATATTGTCATTGTCGACGGTGGGTCTACGGATGGATCGCTTGAGCATGACTTTCTTGAAAGCGTTGGTGTCAGGGCACTGATTACCAAGACCGGCCCCGGCAAACTTTCCGCTCAGCTTCGCTGTGCGTATGCGTGGACTCTGCTCCAGGGTTATGCCGGCATCATTACCATCGATGGAAACGGAAAGGACGGCGTTGAAACCGTTCCAGATTTCATTGCAGCGCTGGATCAGGGCTTTGGCTATGTTCAGGCATCCCGCTTCCTGCGCGGGGGTTACAGCGAAAACACCCCCCTGTCCCGCCTCATCGCGATCCGGTTGATCCATGCGCCTCTGCAAAGTCTCGCCGCCGGCTACTGGTTTACCGACACCACACAAGGCTACCGTGCGTACTCGGCAGAATATCTGACTGATCCGCGGGTTCAGCCTTTCCGGGACGTGTTCGTCAAATACGAACTGCTGGCTTATCTGACGGTTCGCGCGAGCCAGCTTGGCTACCGGGTGAAGGAACTGCCGACCTCGCGAACCTATCCGAAAGACGAAGCCGTGCCGACAAAGATCAGCGGCATAGGTGCCCTCGTCGATCTGGTTCTGGTCGTCACCGGCGCCTTGTTGCGCGTCTATCATCCCAAACCCGCATGAGCCGCACAGATTTCGATTTCGTGATCGTAGGGGGCGGCTTCTATGGCTGCTGCCTCGCCCTTTTTCTGCGTAGCCTCACAGACAGGGTTCTTCTTATAGAAGCCGGCGATGGGTTGCTGGAACGAGCCTCGCGCGTCAACCAGGCCCGTGTCCATTCCGGTTTTCACTATCCCCGCAGCTTTGTGACGGCCCTGCGATCGAGGGTTTTGCAGGAACAGTTCGTACGCGACTTTGAAGCCGCTGTGCTGTCAGAATTTGACATGCTCTACGCCATCGCCCAGCGCCAGTCCAAGGTATCGGCGGGCCGTTTCCGGCGAATGTTTGAAGATATGGGCGCCCCCATCTTGCCTGCCAGCGCAGCGCACCGCGCCCTGTTTGACATGAACGTCGTCGAGGACGTGTTTCTGTGCAAGGAGTTTGCCTTCGATTGGTCTATCCTGCGAGACCTTCTTCTGGTGCGGCTGGACCAGCACAAGATACCTATCAGGTTCTCCAGCCGTGCAGAAACCTTTCAGCACACAGAGGATCACTGCGTGGTTGGCCTCAGCACAGGCGAGGAAATCACAGCAGGCCACGTATTCAATGTGACCTATGCTGCCGTGAACGGATTACTGGCCGCCGCCAAGGCGCCCCTCGTCAATGTAAAACACGAACTGGCCGAGCTGGCGCTGGTCGAGCCACCTCCGGAGTTTGCCAATCTTGCCGTCACTGTCATGGACATCGGGTAATCGCGGCGCGCCGTTGAGAGGCCTGTATAGTGCTGCGATCCCGGGCAGAGAAGCCCGGTGGTTTTAGCCATCGGAGGTCATCATG
>NCJR01000506.1 GCA_002282555.1 Rhodobacterales bacterium 34-62-10 | reverse complement strand
TGTGCATGAGGTTCAGCATGGGGTGGGGTGTCCTTAGTGGGCGTGGCCGTCGCCGAAAGCGTCTTTTTCAAGCTGCGCTTTCAGGGTGAAGGCACCGGCGGAGACAAAGCGCTCGCCTTGCTCCAGCCCGTCGAGGATTTCTGTAAGACCCGCGCTCGTGCGGCCCGCCTTGACGGGTCGCGGCGCAAATCCGCCTTCGACGGGGACAAACACGGACGGTTTGTCTTCGACAACCACAACGGCATCGGACGGCACGTGCAGGGCGCGGCCGGATTCGCCGACCGAGATTTCGGCCGTAACGAACTGGCCAGGGCGGAGTCGGTTCTCCGGATTGTCTACGATCACACGCGCTGTGCTGGTGCGGGTCGTTTCGCTGATGACAGGAAGGATCAGGGCAATCTTGCCGCGGGCGGCTTCCGCGCCATCCCGCGATCGCAGGATGACCGGCTGACCGGTTTCAATGGCGCTGGCATCATCCTTGTAGACCGCGATGTCTGCCCAGAGTTGGCTGTCATCCACAATGACGAACAGCGCATCGCCGCCTGCCTCGACGCTTGAACCAATCGAAACACTCCGGGAAATGACCGTGCCGCCAAGAGGGGCCACTAGCGGCGCACTTGCCAGAGAACCATCCTGCGCTTCGCCGAGACGCTCGAGCACGCTATCGCTGATCCCGACGGCGTGGAGCTTGTTCTCCATCGCTTCGCGTTCGGCGCGGGCGCTGATAAGGGCGGCTTTGGCGGCATCCAGTTCAGCCTGCGACGTAATCTTGTCGGCAAACAGGCGCTCTTCACGGGCATACTGTGATGCCGCCAGGCCTTCTGCGGATTTTGCCGTCAGGAAGTCCGCCTTCAAACCGGCGAGTTCGCGGCTGGACAATACCGCGAGACGTTCGCCGCGCTTGACCTTGTCGCCTTCGCCCTTGTCCAGTCTCGAGACCAGACCGCTGACGGGCGCAGCGACCTGCGCGACCCGGTCGGCATCAAAGCGAAGTTCTGCTGGCAATGAGAGCGTTTCGCTGAGCGGTCCGGTCTCCGCCGGTGACAGGGAGATCCCGGCTTCGGCCGCGGCAGCCTTGTCGAGCAGCACAACGTCGCCGTTCGCTTCGTCGCCATGATCGTCATGATCGTCATGACCTTCTTCTTCGCCGTCGGCATGGCCTTCCTCTTCAGAATGCCCGTCTTCTTCTTCGGCG
>NCJR01000145.1 GCA_002282555.1 Rhodobacterales bacterium 34-62-10 | reverse complement strand
CGCCGCGCGCCCCGAACGGGCCGAGCGGACGGAACGTGCGGAGCGTCCGGCCGAGGCGGGTGATGATGAGGGCAAGCCGAAGAAGCGCCGTCGGCGTCGGCGTCGCAGCAAGTCGAAAACCGGGGTGGACGGTGAGGTCAACGGCGATAACGGGTCCGACGAGAACGGGTCCGACGACGATGACAGCGCGGATGAGGGTGATGAAACCACGACCGAGGTGATCGAAGCGGCTGCGACCGCAGAGGCACCGGTGGCGACAACCGCACCCGAAGCCGCGCAGAGTGCAGAGGCAACTGAGGCTGTGGCGGAAGCCGAAGCCGAAGCCGACAAACCTGCGCGCAAGACCGTGACGCGGACCCGGTCGAGTTCCAGCCGGAGCACAGCGGCCAAGGCCGAGACCGCGCCCAAGGCACCTGCCAAACCCAAGGCACCCGCCAAGGCGAGCACGGCAAAGCCGCGGACCAGCACGGCCAAGGCGAGCGTCGCCGAGGACGCAGCCCCCGATGCGCAGACCGAAGCCAAGCCTGCGGCCAAGAAACCGGCAACGCGGAGCAGGTCCACCAAGGCGAGCAAGGAGGCGGCAGCCTCTGAGGTCGAGGCACCCGCAGTGACACCCGCAGTGGCAGCCGCCGCAGCGGAGCCGGTCGCGGCGACACCTGCCACGCCCGAGCCTGTCGCGACTCCCGAGGTGGCACAGCCCGAACCTGTGGAGGCCGCAGCTGTGAAGGTCGAGCCTGCCAAGGCAGAACCCGTGAAGGCAGAACCCGAAAAGGCCGAGGCCGTGAAAGCCGAGGCCAAGCCGGAAGACGAGGGCAAGCCGCGCCGCAAAGGGTGGTGGTCGCTGGGTCGCTGATCCTTGACCCTGCCGATTGCACAGAACGGAAAAACCGCCCCTTGGGGCGGTTTTTTCATTCCGGGCATCGGCGGTGGCGGCGCGGATCAGGCGCGGTCTGCGCCCTTGCGGATGCGGTAGACCACGTGATCCGCCGCATCGGTCATGTCCAGAAAGTCGTGCCCGGATTGCGCGCAGAAATGCGGCACATCGACAATGGCCGCAGGGTCGCTTGCCAGAAGGCGCAACACCGCGCCTTGCGGCAGCGCGGCAAGGGCCTTGCGCGCGCGCAATACCGGAAGCGGGCAGAGCAGGCCGATGGCGTCGATTTCGGTATCCGTGGTCATGGCGCAGGACATAGAAGCCCGCTCACGCGCTGTCCACAAGGATGTGACAAGCGCGCGCGTGACGCAGGGCGCGCGATGGCGTAAGGGTTTGGCATGTTTGGAATCGAGATCATCGACGCGGGCCTGCTGCCCGCCATGTTCGTGGCGCTGCTGGCGGGGGTGATCTCTTTCCTCAGCCCCTGTGTGCTGCCGATCGTGCCGCCCTATCTGGCTTACATGAGCGGCGTGTCGCTGGCCGATCTGCAAAGCAAGACGCAGGCGCGCAACCGGGCGCTGTTGCCCGCGCTGTTCTTTGTGATGGGCCTGTCGACGGTGTTCCTGTTTCTGGGCTTTACCGCATCGGCCATCGGTGCGGCGTTCTTGCAGTATCAGGGCTATTTCAACACGGTTGCGGGCCTGCTGGTGATGACCTTTGGCGCGCATTTCATCGGTGTTTACCGCATCCCGTTTCTTGACCGCGAGGCGCGGCTGGATGCGGGCGACCGGGGCGGGTCGGCATTCGGGGCCTATATCCTTGGGCTGGCCTTTGCCTTTGGCTGGACCCCCTGCATCGGGCCGCAGCTTGGCGCGATCCTGTCGATTGCGGCGTCCGAGGCGTCTGTGGCGCGCGGCACGCTGCTGTTGGGGATCTATGCGGCGGGTCTGGGTATTCCGTTCCTGCTGGTTGCGGCCTTTCTGCCGCGTCTGACGGGCGTGATGGGCTGGATGAAGCGGCATATGGATCGGATCGAAAAGGTGATGGGCCTGCTGCTGTGGACCATTGGTCTGTTGATGCTGACGGGCGGTTTCTCGGCGTTTTCATTTTGGCTGCTGGAGACATTTCCGGCGCTGGCGGTTCTGGGGTAGCGCCCGGTTCCTGTCCGTCTAAGGTCTTACACGCGCCCCAAAGCTGCGCTACTGTCCGGACTGTAACGAGGTCCGGATGAGCAGTATGTCCCAAAGACAGGTCACGCGCCGCAGGGTGTTCTACATTCCCGGCTATGATCCGATCCATCCGCGCCGTTACCGCGAGCTTTACCGCAAGGAAGGCGCGGCGCAGGCGGCTGTGTCGGGCTATGACTTGGTGCTGCGGCCCAAGACCGGGGGCGGTGCCTATGGCTGGCAGGTTGAGGGGCGGTTTGACGGCGCGGCGGTGACCACGGATGTCGAGGTGCTGATCTGGTCCGATATCGTGCGGGACAGCATGTCCAATTCGATCCCTGCGACCTATCTGCAACTGGTGCAGACAGCTTGGGTCTATGTGGCGTCGGGCGCGCTGTGGCGGTTGATGCGGCTGCGCAAGGGCCCGGTGATCGCGGCGCTGTATCCGGTGGTGTTTCTGCTGGTGCAGCTTGTGCTGGCGGGTCTTGCGGGTTGGGCGGTGGTCCGGCTGGCAGGGGTCGAGATCGCACAGATGGGCCTGACCGGACAGGGTTTGGGCATCGGGTTGGCCTTGATCAGCGCGCTTGCCGGACTTGGGCTGGGCTGGGCCGTGCTACGCTGGTTCCGGGCACGTGACGGTCGGTTCTTTGCCTATTACCTGATGCATGATTATGCGTTTTCGGCCCGGTGGGACGGGGCCAATCCGCCCGCACTCGAGGCGCGGATGGCGGCGTTCGGGGATGCGATTGCCGCGGCGTTGCAGGGGCCTGTGGATGAGGTGCTGGTGGTGGGCCATTCCTCGGGCGCGCATCTGGCGGTGTCGGTTCTGGCTGATCTGATCCGGGCTGGACGGGTGCCTGCGGCGGGGCCTGCGCTGGCGTTCTTGTCGCTGGGGCAGGTGGTGCCGATGATGTCGTTTCTGCCTGCGGCGCATCGGTTGCGCGGTGATTTGCAGTTTTTAAGCGAGAGTGACGCTGTGACTTGGGTGGATGTGACAGCGCCGGGGGATGGCTGCGCCTTTGCGCTGTGTGATCCGGTGGCGGTGTCGGGGGTTGCGCGGGAGGGCAAGCGCTGGCCGCTGGTCCTGTCGGCGGCGTTTTCGCAGACCTTGAGCCCTGCGCGGTGGCGGGCGCTGCGCTGGCGGTTTTTCCGGCTGCATTTTCAGTATCTTTGCGCCTTTGATCGCCCCGGTGATTACGATTACTTCGCCATTACCGCGGGTCCGCTGACGCTGTCCGCGCGCTATCATGGGCGCGCGCCGTCGAAATCGCGGATCGACAAGGCTGTGTCGGGCCACAGATCGGTGCGCGCGTGACGGTGTTGCCCCCCAAACCGGCGGTGCGACCGGACAAGGTTTCGCTCTGGCGGTATATGCGCCTGTTCCGGCAGGATATTTTGTCGGCGCAACCGGCGCGGCTGTACCGGGCGTGGATGGCCGAGTTTCGCACGCCGTTTTTCCGGTCCTATCTGGCCAATCAGCCCGAATTGGTGCGGCTGGTGCTGAAGGAGCGGCCCGGCGATTTTCCCAAATCCATGCGCGTTGCCGAAGGCCTGCGCCCGCTTTTGGGGAATTCGGTGTTCCTGACCAACGGCGCGCTGTGGGAGCGGCAGCGGCGGATCATTGATCCGGCCTTTGAAGGGGGGCGGTTGCGCGATACCTTTGGCGCGATGTGGCAGGCGGGGCAGGCGGCGGTGCAGCGGCTGGACAGCCAGCGTGCGGCGGCGGATGTGGTCGAGATCGAGGAGGTGACAAGCCATGTCGCCGCCGATGTGATCTTTCGCACGCTGTTTTCCATCCCGATCGAGAATGAAACGGCGGGTCGCGTTTTCACGGCCTTTCGGGAGTATCAACGCGGCCAACCGATCCTGAATATCGCGGCCTTCTTGCCGTTGCCGCGCTGGATGCCGCGGTTTCATCGGCGCAGCACGCGGGCAACGGCGGCGACGATCCGGGCCTTGATCACCGATCTGACGGCGGCGCGGATGGCGCAGATTGCGGCGGGGACGGCACCCGATGATCTGGCGACCAAGATCATGACCACGGCGGACCCTGCGACGGGAGAGCGGTTCGATACCGAGGAAATGGTCGATCAGGTGGCGATCTTCTTTCTGGCGGGGCATGAGACGAGCGCGTCCACGCTGGGATGGGCGCTGTATCTGCTGGCGCTGTATCCTGCGTGGCAAGAGCGGGTGGCGGCGGAGGCGGTGGCGTTAGAGGGACCGGATTTTGCGGTGATGTCGCGGCTGCGGGTGAGCCGGGATGTGTTCCGCGAGGCGCTAAGGCTTTATCCGCCGGTGCCGATGATGGTGCGGGAGACAAGTTGCCCGGAGCGGTTGCGCGACCGCGATGTGGCGCCGGGTGCGCAGATCGTGATCAGCCCCTGGCATCTGCACCGGCACACGCGGCTGTGGGATAACCCGGATGGGTTCGACCCGGATCGCTGGGGGACCGAGAACGGGCGGACCTGTCTGCGCGAGGCGTTCATTCCGTTTTCCGCTGGCGCGCGGGTGTGTCCCGGCGCGGGCTTTGCCATGGTCGAGGGGCCGTTGATCCTGTCGATGCTGCTGCGCGCTTTCCGGTTCGAGGTGGTGGAAGGGCGGGAGCCTGTGCCTGTGGCGCATCTGACGGTGCGGGCCAAGGATGGGATCTGGCTGCGGGTGACGCGGCGGGAGGCTGCATCAGCCGTTTGAGGGGTTGCGGTAGTAGCGCAGCACATAGACGCGGATGGCGGAGGCGAGGCCCACGTCTGCTTCGCGTGATGCATCAATTTGTGCCGCCAAGACATTGATGGCGATGTCTTTGTCGGCGGCGATATCGCGGAAGGCTTGCCAGAATTCAGGTTCCAACGTGACGCTGGTGCGGTGACCGCGCAGGGTGAGGGAGTGTTTCTGCGGCCCCGCGGTCATGCTGTTGTGTCGGGGTCTTTGCGGTGCTGGTCAAGCAGGCGCGCGGCTTGGTCGGCGCGGGCTTTTTCTAGGTCTTTTTCCGCCTTGGTGCGGCCAAATTTCACCGCGTTTTCAGCGGCGCGGGCCTTGGCTTCGGCCCGCGCCTTGTCTTTGCGCACACGGTTCAGATTGACCGGTGTGCTCACCCTTTGGGGCCGATCATGTCTTCGGGGCGCACGACGCGGTCGAAGGTTTCGGCGTCCACAAGGCCCAGACGGATCGCCTCTTCCTTCAGGGTGGTGCCGTTCTTATGCGCGGTCTTGGCCACCAGCGTGGCATTGTCATAGCCGATGGTGGGGGCGAGTGCTGTGACCAGCATCAGCGATTCCTTCATCAGCTTGTCGATCCGCGCCACGTTCGCCTGCGTGCCCACGACCATGTTGTCGGTGAAACTGGAGGCGGCGTCGCCCAGAAGCTGCATGGATTGCAACACGTTATAGGACATCATCGGGTTGTAGACGTTCAGCTCGAAATGCCCCTGCGAGCCTGCGAAACCGACGGCGGCATCATTGCCCATGACATGGGCGCAGACCATGGTGAGGGCTTCGGCCTGTGTGGGGTTGACCTTGCCGGGCATGATCGAGGAGCCGGGTTCGTTTTCCGGCAGGATCAGCTCGCCCAAGCCCGAACGCGGGCCGGACCCCAGAAGGCGCATGTCATTGGCGATCTTGAACAGCGA
>NCJR01000505.1 GCA_002282555.1 Rhodobacterales bacterium 34-62-10 | reverse complement strand
GTGGGAGAGATCAGCATGAGCATGGAAAAGGTTTTCGGGCGTCACCGGGCCGAGGTGAAGACGTTGGCCGGTGTCTATGGCGCGGCCTATGAGGGGGATGCCGGTTTCGCGGCCATCCAAGCCTCGGTCGAGGCTTTTGCCGAGGAGGAGGGGCGCCGCCCCCGGATGCTGGTGGTCAAGATGGGGCAGGACGGGCATGATCGGGGGGCCAAGGTGATTGCCACCGCCTTTGCCGATATCGGCTTTGACGTGGATGTCGGTCCGCTGTTCCAGACGCCGGACGAAGCGGCGCAGGACGCGGTGGACAATGACGTGCATGTGGTGGGGATCAGCAGTCAGGCGGCGGGTCACAAGACGCTGGCCCCGCAACTGATCGCGGCGCTGAAGGCGAAGGGGGCCGAGGATATCATCGTGATCTGCGGCGGCGTCATTCCGCAGCAGGATTATGATTTCCTGAAGAACGCCGGGGTGAAGGCGATCTTTGGACCCGGCACGAACATTCCCGATGCAGCGCAGGACATCCTGCGCCTGATCCGCGACGCGCGCGGCTGACACGCGGCGAGGGGGGCTGTCTGCCCCCCACGTCGCACTGCGTTCGACGATCCCCCCGAGGATATTTGGCGGCAAGAAGAAACCTATGCTGGAACTGGATCATCTTGCGGTCGCGGCCGAGACTTTGGAGGCGGGCCGGGCGCATGTCGAGGCGTCGCTGGGCGTCGCGATGCAGGCCGGCGGCCAGCACGCGCATTTCGGCACCCATAACCTGTTGTTGGGGCTGGAGGATGGGCTTTATCTAGAGGTGATCGCGGTCGATCCTGTCGCGCCCGAACCTGCGGTGGCGCGGTGGTTCGATCTGGACCGCTTCCGGGGGGAACCCCGGATGGGGACATGGATCTGTCGGTGTGACGATCTGGAGGCGGCGCTGGCGCTGGCACCGGCTGGGGCGGGTGCGCCCGTCGATCTGGCGCGGGGTGATCTGCGCTGGCGCATGGCGGTGGCGGCGGATGGGCGGATGCCCTTTGACGGCGCCTTTCCTGCGCTGATCCAGTGGCAGGGCGCGCATCCTGCGGCACGGCTTGCGCCGTCCGGTTGTCGGTTGCGGCGGCTGATCGTCCAGCATCCCGAGGTGGCGGCGCTGCGCGCGGCGCTGGTGCCTGTGGTCTCTGACCCACGGCTGCAGATCGAAGCGGGATCGACGATG
>NCJR01000504.1 GCA_002282555.1 Rhodobacterales bacterium 34-62-10 | reverse complement strand
CCATCCAAGCCTATGCCGAAGAGGTGCGTAGCCGCCGCTTCCCCGCACCCGAACATGTCTTTTCTCAAGAGGAACCAGGCAAATGAAGATCATCCGCACTAAGGCTGAATTGCGCGCCCTTACTGAAACCTGGCGACGCGCCGGTGAGACAATCGGTGTAGTTCCCACCATGGGCGCATTGCATGCTGGGCATCTCAGCCTGGTCGAGGCCGCTTGCTTTGCAGCCGACCGAGTGATCGTCACGCTCTTTGTGAACCCGAAGCAATTCAACAGCCCCGAAGATCTCGCAAACTATCCACGGACTGAAGAGAGTGACGCGGAAAAACTGAAGCCATATGGCGCCGACGTTCTCTATGTTCCCGATGGGGCGCAGATGTATCCGGACGGCTTTGCGACGACTGTCTCTGTGACAGGTGTCAGCGACGGTCTATGTGGAGCCGCCCGACCCGGTCATTTTGACGGCGTTGCAACGGTTGTAACTAAGCTGCTTCTGCAAACCGACGCGGACCAAGCCTTCTTTGGGGAAAAGGATTACCAGCAACTTCAGGTCGTGCGTCGCCTGGCAGCAGACCTCGACCTCAGAACAAGGATCGTTGGTTGTCCGACGATACGGGAAGAGGACGGGCTCGCCATGTCCTCACGCAATCTCCGCCTGGGTCAAGATGCCCGTGCCACTGCTCCTGTTATCCGCGAGGCATTGTTCCGAGCGGCCGAGGCGATTTCTGTCGGGACAGCTTTCGACATCGCGCTTGAAAGCGCGCGGTCCTATTTGCACGAAAACGGTCTACGGGAGATCGATTATCTCGAACTCAGGGGCGATCCTGATCTCGAAATTCTTGACACAGCTGATAGACCAGCCCGCCTGTTTGTTGCGGTCTGGCTCGACGGTGTCCGACTTATCGACAATCTGCCGGTGCAGGCAAGGAGCGATGGAGAGGGACTTTTTCAAATGGCAGGTTGAGCTATGGACCAGTAAGATCGGCATCCACTACTTTCCGATCACGCTCCGCAACAAAGACTGAAACTAGATCGGGCATGACCCCGCAGGCAGTCAACGCGATCGACGGCTACAGGGTCCAAGGTCGTGGCGAAGATGGAGAACGGGTCTGAAAGGATGCAAGTGCTGTTGCCGATGCCGGGGCCTTCTTGTTCGTTTTGGAAAAGGTACCGGCGGCGCTTGCCGACCAGATTACGGCAGAGATCGCAATT
>NCJR01000503.1 GCA_002282555.1 Rhodobacterales bacterium 34-62-10 | reverse complement strand
CGCCGTCGGTTCAGTGGATCTGGGCAGGTACTTTCGGAGTCTGTTGTTCGTGTTCTCGACCGTACCTTTCTGATAGGGGGCCTGCGGGTCACAGAACCACGCCTCAGTGCCGATCCCTGGCTTGAGTTTGCGCCAGTCGCGGAACTCAATCCCGCGATCGAACGTGATTGATTTGCGTGCAGGTTGGGGCAGGGGTTCCATAACGCCCATCAGGCGGTTCATCAGGTGCGTCGTGCTGCGATCATTGTTCCGGAACAGGACGGCGAAGCGCGTCTTGCGCTCGACCAGTGAAGCTACATTCATTTTGCCCTGTGCACGTTCAAAGATCATGAGATCGCCCTCCCATTCGCCAAATGTCTCACGCGATCTGACGTAGGCGGGCCGCTCATGGATCGACCGATCCGGCGGAAAAACAAGGCCACGCGGCGTGCGTCGACCTCGCGGATGCCGCTTCTTACGTCGATGCGGCAGATAACGGGCCAATTGTTCAGACTGGCCGTCGGGCCCGTAAATATAGGCATAGATCGTCTCATGGCTGACGCGTAAATCTTGACCCTCATACCGCAAGCGCCCCGCGATCTGTTCCGGTGACCATCCTTCCTCCAACTGCTTGATAACATGAACTCGAAGATCCACGAACCGCACCAGCTCGCGACGCCGAGCGCGACGCTCGACAGCAGACCTCTGGGCATTCATCCCATAATAGCCATTCAGGTTTGGCAGCTCGTCGTCGACAAATCGATTCCGCTTGATCTCGCGATACACAGTCGAGCGATGCCTGCCGACCTCAGCGGCGATCTTGTCGACGGACATTTTGGCGTTTAACATATCTTCAATCGCACGCCTCTCGCGTAGGTTCAGCTCTGTGTGGGCCATCTTTCATTCTCCTGCTTTCCAGCAAGATAGGGGATTTGCCGCAACCCAAGTTAGAATGTGCCCCGCTGTGAACTCACGCTGAAGCGCAATTTCTGATTTGTTCTTTTAGCTCAGCCGGTTCTGGATTTCCATCAAGTTGGCTTCGAAGACTTCCGCGGGTGTGTTGTAACCCAAACACTTGCGCGGTGTTGAATTGAGGCGCTGGCAAATCGACCTCAAATATCGATTTGTCAGCGCCGTCGGTTCAGTGGATCTGGGCAGGTACTTTCGGAGTCTGTTGTTCGTGTTCTCGACCGTACCTTTCTGATAGGGGGCCTGCGGGTCACAGAACCA
>NCJR01000502.1 GCA_002282555.1 Rhodobacterales bacterium 34-62-10 | reverse complement strand
ATTCAAAGATCACAAGAACAAGCATGTTCTGATCTACGGCGACCCGGCAGGCCAAGCAGCTGGACGAGGATGGCAGCTTTGACGAGCATTTCATCCTGACCGTGATGAAAACTGCGATCCGGGATGAGGAATTCGCGGCCCTTTATGCGGCGGCCGTGGGTGCGACCGCCAATGACGCGGATGCGCCGGAGAAGGCGAAGATGCCGCTGAACCAGCAGCTTGGCCGGATGATCAAGCGGGCGGTCGGGGCGAAAAGCAAGAAGAACGAAGCGGGGCGCATTGCGCGTGCGCAGGTGACGGGCGAGGCGATCTCGACCTATACGCTGCTGGAAAAAAGCGCCTGATTGCAGGGGTTTGACTGACGCAAAGGGCATCCCGCAGGGGGTGCCCTTTTGCATGTGCGGTCAGCTTGCATGTGCGGTTCGCCGACATGTCAGATCAGCGCATCCAGAAGCCGGCCTTCTTGATCTGGTTGCGGATCATCTGTTCGCGCCGGGGCAGGGCATTGCGGTCGAACATCGCGCGCAGTTTGGTGCCGCGGCCCTGATAGATCATGCGTTTGGCGGGGTCATAGGATTTGAGCACGCGTTTGATGCGGTTGGGCGCGGTGATCGTGTGCAGCAGGTCCACCACCGCGTCGCTTTCGCGGGCATAGAGCATCGGCAGCAGGCGGTAATGGCAACTGACCGATCCGTCCAGCAGGCCGGGTGGCAGCGTGTCGCGCCCGCCGCCGAAGCTGTGGATCACCAAGGGCAGGGCCACCTGATCCAGCCAGGGGTCCAGCGACTGGCACACCAGTTCGGGGGGCGGCGCGTCCCGGATCGACAGGGCCATGTCCAGAAATCGCTGACCGAACAGATGCGGGCAGCGGTAGAAGAAGAAGCCTGCATTGAAATAGAGGTATTTCTGCCAGTATTCATCGGGTTGCGCGGGATCGAGGGAGCGCGCGAAATCCAGATCGAAGCGGTCATAGAGCGATTTCCAGATCGCGCTGTAGCCGGGGCCGTAAAGTTCGATCTGCGGCCATGTCCCCTCGCGGCGCAGCGAGGCGGTGGGGCGGTCGAAGTCGAAGGGCACCGCGTTCAGATCGCCGGTGATCAGGGTATCGGTGTCGAAGAACACGAAAGGCTCGCCTCCGGGCAGGGCAAAAAGCGCCTCGATCTTGTTGCCGTAGGGGTAGTCCGCGCCGAAATGACGGCTGTCGAAGGGGATGATCCGGGCACCCAACT
>NCJR01000144.1 GCA_002282555.1 Rhodobacterales bacterium 34-62-10 | reverse complement strand
AATACCTCTCTCGCGACCACCATGGCCAGCGCCAGCGCGCTGAGCGACAGGATCACCGACGCCCCCACATAGAAAGCGGCCAGCATCGTCTCGCCCCGCTCGTAAAGGGCCATCGCATCAAGCGAGAAGGCCGAAAAAGTCGTGAACCCACCCAGGATTCCTGTCAGCAGAAATGGGGCAAGCCGGGTTGCATCCCGTTGCGCCAGAACAACCACCAGAAGGCCCATCAGGAACGAACCGATCACATTCACCGCCAGCGTGCCCCAAGGGAAACCCGGCCCCAGCAGACGCAGCGCGCCCAGCGAGGTCAGATACCGGGCCGACGCCCCGATTGCGCCACCAAGGGCCACCTGAAGAAGTGTGCTCAACATGACCGCACCTGTGGCGAGGGGGGCGGGGAATGTCAAGTTTTCCCAAGCTTGCGAGGCCCGTCACGATCCACGTTTGGCGCGCAGCTTGGCAAAGTAATCCAATCGGCGCTTCAACTCACGCTCAAACCCGCGCTCGACCGGCTGATAGAGGACCGGGCGTCTGACCCCGTCGGGAAAATAATTCTGGCCGGAAAACCCATCCTCGGCATCATGGTCATAGGCATAGTCCGCCCCGTACCCCTGTTCCTTCATCAGCTTGGTCGGCGCATTCAGGATGTGTTTTGGCGGTGGCTCCGATCCCGTCTGCCGCGCCAGCGCCATCGCCGCCTTGAAGCCCACATAGCCCGCGTTGGACTTGGGCGCGAGGGCGAGATAGGTCACCGCCTGCCCCAGCGCCAGCTCTCCTTCTGGGCTGCCGAGCCGCTCGTATGTCTCCCACGCCTGCAAGCAAACAGCCTGCGCCTGCGGATCGGCCAGCCCGATATCCTCGACCGCCATCCGCGTCAGGCGGCGCGCCAGATAGCGGGGATCCTCACCACCGGTCAGCATCCGTGCAAACCAGTAAAGTGCCGCATCCGGATCGGAACCGCGCACGGATTTGTGCAGCGCCGAAATCAGGTTGTAATGCTCATCCCCAGACTTGTCGTATTTGGCCGCCCGCTTCATCAACCGTGTCGCCAGTGCGTCGGTATCCAGCTTGCCCTCGACCTTCCATGCGGCGACCTGCTCGATCAGGTTCAAAAGCGCGCGCCCATCCCCATCGGCCATCTCCAACAACGCCTCGCGCGCGGGTCCGGTCAAAGGCAGGGCACGCGCCAGATCCTGTTCCGCCCGCTGCGCCAGACGCTCCAGATCGGCCAGGTCCAGCCGCTTGAGGACCAGAACCTGCGCCCTGCTCAGCAATGCCGCGTTCAACTCGAAGCTGGGGTTTTCAGTCGTGGCCCCGACGAGCAGGATGGTGCCATCCTCCATATGCGGCAGAAACCCATCCTGCTGCGCTTTGTTGAAACGGTGGATCTCGTCCACAAACAAAAGCGTCCCCTGCCCGTTCGCGCGGCGCATCTTGGCCGCCTCGAACACCTTGCGCAGTTCCGGCACGCCGGTGAAAATCGCGCTGATCTGCACGAAATGCAGGTCCGTTTCATCCGCCAGAAGCCGCGCAATCGTGGTCTTGCCCACACCGGGCGGCCCCCAGAGGATCAGCGATGACAACGAACCAGAGGCCAGCATGACCCCCAGCGGTGCATCCGGGCCCAGCACCTGTTCCTGTCCGATCACCTGATCAAGTCGCTGCGGGCGCAACCGATCCGCCAGCGGTCGCGGGCCCGCCTTCTGCGCGGGTTCGGCCGCACCGGTATCGAACAGGTCCGCCACCCGCCTAAAGCCTGCTGCGCAGCGACAGGCGTTGCAAGCCGCGCTGCAGATCGATCGACAGGGCACGGACAGCGATGGCAGCAGACAGCGCCTCGGGCAGTTGGGCCGTGGACATGATTGCCTGACCATTGACCGCAAGGATCACATCGCCCGGCTGCAGTCCCAACCGCGCGGCGAAAGGACCCGGGGTCTCGACGACGACACCTTCGGTTGCCAAGGGCAGATTGAACTCGGCCAGAACAGCAGGATTGACGTTGAGCACCACAAGCCCCGGCAAGGGGGTGCGCTGGTCCATCTCGCGCCGGTCACGCGGCGGCATATCGGGGGCGGGGCGCAGTTGCACGGGCACGGTGGATTCGACGCCATCCCGGATGGTCGTGACCTGCGCAACTTCGCCCAATCCGGCAACGGTCATGCGAAACACCATTTCAGCGGGGGTGTTCACGGGCTGGTCATCCACCGACAGGATCACATCACCGGGCTGCAACCCGGCATCGGCAAAGGGACTTGCCGGATGCAACGCCGAAATCAGGATTCCACCGGGACGATACAGCCCCAAAGAGGCCGCGATATCCGCATCGACCGACTGGCCAGACATGCCTGCCCAAGGTCGCTCAAATCTCGTGCGGCCCTCGCGGGCCTGCTCGACAAAGCGGGCGACCAGATTGGCGGGGATGGCGAAACCGATCCCGTTCGATCCGCCGGACCGCGTCAGGATCGACGTGTTCACACCGATCAGATCACCATTCACGTCAATCAGAGCACCACCCGAATTACCCGGATTGATCGCCGCATCCGTCTGGATGAAATAGCCCCGCCCCGTACCCGAGGCCGTTCCCGACCGCGCCAAACCCGACACGATCCCGCTGCTGACGGTCTGCCCGACGCCAAACGGATTGCCGATGGCCAGCACCAGCTCGCCCACCGCGACGCCGTCGCTGTCGCGCAGGTCCAGCGCAGGCAGATCAACCGCACCGTCCAGTTGCAACAGTGCCAGATCGCTTTCCTGATCCCCCAAAATCACCGAGGCGTTGAATTCGCGGCGGTCTGCCAGCACCACACGGATATCAGTCGCCTCACCTACAACGTGATAGTTCGACACCACGATTCCATCCGCCGAGAGAATTACACCCGAGCCAAGGCTGTTCTGCACCTGTGGACGCACCGTGCCAAAATCCCGGAACAGCCCTTCAAAGAACGGATCACCGGCAAAGGGACTGTCGCGCACCGCAACCACGCGCTTGGCATAAATGTTCACGACAGCGGGTGCCGCCTCTTTGACCAGCGGCGCAAAACCCATCTGGATCTCGGCCTGACTGGTGGGCACGCGGGTCTGCCCCGACAACGGCAGAGGAGCCAGCGCAATGGCGACAAGTGACAGGAATGCAAGACTGGAACGCAACATGGGAACCTCCCTCGTCCTTTGCAGAGATATGATCCCCGAAGGCAGGATATGCAAGTTTCCTGCAATCTGCCTGCAAAGCAAAACCCCCGCCCTTGCGGGACGGGGGTTCAAGTCTTGGAGCTTTGGACCTAGGTCCGCCGTATCAATCCTCGGATGCGTCTTCAGCCGCGACGCGGGCCTTGTCACCGGCGCCTTTGGCGTTGGGGTCGCGGTCCACGAATTCGATGATCGCCATCGGAGCCATGTCGCCATAACGGAAACCGGCCTTCATGATGCGGATATAGCCGCCCTGACGGTCTTTGTAGCGCGGACCCAGAATGTCGAACAGTTTCGCAACATAGGCGTCCTGCTTCAACTGCGATGCGGCCTGACGGCGGGCATGAAGATCACCGCGCTTGCCCAGCGTGATCAGCTTTTCAACGATCGGGCGCAGTTCTTTTGCCTTGGGCAGGGTCGTCTTGATCTGCTCATGTTCGATGAGCGAGCCAGCCATGTTCGCCCAAAGCGCCTTGCGGTGCTCATGGGTGCGGTTCAGGCGGCGGTAGCCTCTTGCGTGACGCATTGTCGTTCTCCTTTAAGCTTTACACAGCTTGTTTGCTTTGTCCGGTGGCCGATGCGGGTCAGCCACTCTCCTTGGGGCATCATGCCCATATGTTCCCCGCCAGCGCGGGCATTACAGGGGCAGGTTTCCCTGCCCCTGACGTCTTAGAACGCGTCTTCGAACTTCTTCGCCAGGTCTTCGATATTGTCTGGCGGCCAGTCCTCGACATCCATGCCAAGGTGCAGGCCCATACCCGACAGCACTTCCTTGATCTCGTTCAAGGATTTGCGGCCGAAGTTCGGAGTGCGCAGCATCTCGGCTTCGGTTTTCTGGATCAGATCACCGATATAGACGATGTTGTCGTTCTTCAGGCAGTTGGCCGAACGCACCGACAGTTCCAGCTCGTCAACCTTCTTCAGCAGAAGCGGGTTGAACTCAAGACCGTCTTCGTCATCCGAACGGGTCGCGCTTTCAGGCTCGTCGAAGTTCACGAAAATCGACAGCTGATCCTGCAGGATGCGCGCAGCATAGGCCACGGCATCATCCGGCGTCAACGAACCATCGGTCTCGATCTTCATGGTCAGCTTGTCGTAATCCAGCACCTGACCTTCACGGGTGGGCTGCACCTCATAGGACACGCGCTTGATCGGCGAATAGATCGCGTCGATCGGGATCAGACCGATAGGCGCATCTTCCGGCTTGTTCTTGTCAGCCGACACATAGCCCTTACCGGTATTGACGGTCAGTTCCATGTACAGATCGGCACCATCGTCCAGATGGCAGATCACATGATCCTTGTTCAGGATCTCGATCCCCGCGCTGTCCGAAATGTCACCAGCGGTGACAACGCCCGGACCTTTTGCGCTGACGCTCAGACGCTTGGGGCCTTCGACTTCCATACGGATCGACACACCCTTCAGGTTCAGGATGATGTCGGTCACGTCTTCGCGCACACCGGCAACAGACGAAAACTCGTGCAGCACGTTGTCGATCTGCACGGATGTGATGGCCGCGCCCTGCAGCGACGACATAAGGATACGACGCAGCGCGTTGCCAAGCGTCAGACCGAAGCCACGCTCCAGCGGTTCTGCGATGACAGTGGCCTGACGGGTTGGGTCATTGCCCGGCTTCACGTCAAGCTGTGTCGGCTTGATCAGCTCAGCCCAATTTTTGTGGATCATGCGTCCCTCCATTCTTGTCTTGTCCTCATGTCCAAAAGGCCAAGACGCCCGAGGTTTCTAAATGACGTCGAGGGGCCGAGCACAAGGCGCGGCCCCCGGATAATGAAATGGGATCAGACCCGGCGACGCTTTGGGGGGCGGCAGCCGTTATGGGCGATCGGGGTCACATCACGGATCGAGGTGATGTTGAAACCGACAGCGGCCAGAGCACGCAACGCGCTTTCGCGGCCCGAACCGGGGCCCTGCACTTCGACTTCCAGCGTCTTGACGCCGTGTTCCTGTGCTTTCTTGCCAGCATCTTCAGCAGCCATCTGCGCAGCATAGGGTGTCGATTTGCGCGACCCCTTGAAGCCCATGGTGCCTGCGGAAGACCACGCAATCGCGTTGCCCTGCACGTCCGAGATCAGGATCTTGGTGTTGTTGAACGAAGAGTTCACATGCGCCACGCCTGCGGCGATGTTCTTGGAGACCTTCTTCTTGCCTCCGCGACGGGTATCACGTGCCATTGATGCAGCCCTCCCTTATTTCTTCTTGCCAGCAATGGCCTTTGCAGGGCCTTTGCGGGTGCGAGCGTTGGTATGGGTGCGCTGGCCGCGAACCGGCAGGTTGCGACGGTGGCGCAGGCCACGGTAGCAGCCAAGGTCCATCAGGCGCTTGATGTTCATCTGCGTCTCACGGCGCAGGTCGCCTTCCACGGTATAGTTGGCGTCGATATGCTCGCGGATGGCGAGGACTTCGGCGTCCGACAGCTCGTTCACGCGACGGGTTGCGTCGATGTTCACGGCTTCGCAGATGGCTTTGGCCGAGGTATGGCCAATTCCGGTGATGTAAGTCAGGGCGATCGGGACCCGTTTCTGGGTCGGGATGTTTACGCCGGCGATACGTGCCACGTGTCACTTTCCTTTTCGTTGCGGTTCCGTG
>NCJR01000143.1 GCA_002282555.1 Rhodobacterales bacterium 34-62-10 | reverse complement strand
CGGATCGTCCCGAACTGACCATTGATGTCAGTCGCAGGGGCGGGCGGGTGATCGTCGATTTCATCGACAACGGATCGGGCATCCCTCCGCAGGCACAGGCGATGGTATTCGAGAAATTCTACCGCGTGGCGGACCGTCAGGCCGGCGGCGCGGGACTGGGGCTGGCCATCTGCCGCGAGATCATGGCGCGGCTGGGCGGGACGCTGGGATATCTGCCCGGGCAGGGCGGGGCGGCGTTTCGCGTCAGTCTGCCCGCCGCACAGCGCATGGCCGCGCAATAAGGCGGGATTTCCGCGTGGGCGTTCAGCAGTTCGTAACCTTCTCGGGGCTAGAGTTGCAGTGTGAACCCGCAGAAGCGGTGGCGGAGGCTATGGTCGGAACAGCATCAAATGCAGGCTTGCGCCGCAAGGCCAAGATCGCCCGGGACGAGCAGGAGGCGCGGGCGATGTCGCCGTTGCGCGCCTTGCGTCTTGCCACGGAAAAGACCGCGGACGCCTCGTTTTCACTGGTGCTGTCGGTGCAGGGGATCGAACGTGCGCTGGTTGATCATGCCGGCCTGTTGAAGATGGTTCCCGATGGCGTCTTGCTGCTTTTGCTGGACGGGCCTGACGGGGCCGTGGGGGTGATGACGCTGGATGCGGCGACGCTTGCGGCCTTGATCGAAATGCAGACGGTGGGTCAGGTTCTGGCAAGGCCTCTGCGCGAACGGCCGTTGACGCGAACGGATGCGGCGATGGCCGCGCCCTTGGTCGACGGTATCCTGCACCGGATGTCGCAGCATCTGCTGGATCATCCTGATGCCTATTGGACCTGCGGATATCGCTATGGCGCGATGATCGACGATCGCCGCAGTCTTGGCATGGCGCTGGGTGCGCCGGATTTTCATGTGTTCCGGCTGCCGCTGGATATCGCAGATGGCCTCCGCAGCGGTGAGGTGATGCTGGCCCTGCCACAACGCCTGGCCCCATCCGTGACGACAAACGGCACGGACGCGGGCGAGATTTCGGCCCAATTGCAGGAGCGGGTTCTTGACGCGCCGGTGCGTCTGGATGCCATCCTATGCCGGCTGTCGTTGCCATTGTCCGACTTCGGCAGGCTGGCGGTGGGCGATGTGCTGCCTTTGCCCTCTGATGCGCTGCGAGAGATTGCGATCGAAGCTGCGGGTCGGCAACTGGTTGCGACGGGCCGGTTGGGGAAGGTGGACGGGATGCGTGCCTTGCGGTTGACCAACCCCGACCACAGGCTGACGCCGGTCGGCAGTCCAGACCTTTCGGCCCAAGCTGCGCCACCCCGAAGCGCCAAGGGTCCATCAAGCGCTGTAATCACACCGCAGGCCCCAAACGATTACAGCCCGGAAACGCGGCCGGACCATGATTTGAAACGACCGGACGCCACCGGGTCATTCGGCGCGGCGGCAGATGACCTGCAACCCTATGCCTTCAATGACGGGCCTGCAGCCGCCTGACGATCAAAGGCCGCCCTGCGCGTCCAGCACAACAAGCTGCGGGCGCAATCCGGCCAGATCATATCCTGCGGCGGCGGTGGCCTGCATGATCTGATCCACGGGCAGATGCCCGGCCTGACCCAAGGACCACACGACCGAGCAGCGCGTGCCGGACGCGCAATAGGCCAGAACCGGGCCGGGCGAGTTTGTGATCAGATCGCGTTGATGGGCCACATTCTGGGGCGTCATGGTCTGATGGGTCAGCGGCAAGGCATGAAAGGTCAGCCCCGCTTCGGCGGCAGTCTTGGCCATGACATCCGCGCGGAGCGAGGCAGGAACCTCCTCATCCGGGCGGTTGCAGATAAGCGTGGTGAATCCGGCCGCCTTGATCGCCGCGATATCCTCGGGGTCGATCTGGGGCGAAACGGCATAGCGGGGTGTGATCTGGCGAATATCCATGGCTCTGCTTATTCCGCCGGAACAAGCCTGTCCAGCCTGACACGCAACAGCGGGGCCAGCGCCATTCCCGCAAGCATGGCAGCCGCAAAGACCCAGTGCCAGACCCCGCCATAGGACAGCGAGGCGATGGCCGGGCCGGGGCAAAGCCCTGCAAGCCCCCAGCCTGCACCGAACAGGGTCGATCCCAGCACCAGATTGCGGCTGATGCGCGGCTCCTGCGGTTCGGGAAATGCACCACCGACCAAGGGCTTGCGCCCCGGCACCAACCGCCACGCGATGGCCATGGGGATGATCGCGCCGCCCATCACGAAGGCCAGCGTCGGGTCCCAATCGCCAAAGACATCCAGCCAGCCCTGCACCTTGGACGTATCGGTCATGCCGGACACGAACAGCCCCGCGCCGAACAGCCCGCCTGCGATGAAAGCATAAAGCAGCCGCATCAGATCGCTCCCAACAGATGACGGAAGAACACGACTGTCAGCCCGCCTGCCAGAATGTAGAACACGGTCGCCACGATCCCGCGCAGGCTGAAACGGGAAATCCCGCAAACCCCGTGCCCCGAGGTGCAGCCATTGGCAAGTCGCGTGCCCACACCCACCAGAAGCCCCGCCGCCACGATCACCAGCGGATTGGTCGAGACATGGGTGTCAACATTGCCATAGAGCGGATAGAGCAGGATCGGCAGCAGGAAGACGGCTGCCAGAAATACCAGTTTTTCCGCAGCCGTATCGCGTGCGGTGCCATCCACCAACCCGCCGATGATGCCGCTGGCGCCCATGATCCGCCCATTGGCCAGAAGATAAACGGCGCCCCCGGTCCCGATGAGCAGACCGCCCACCAGACCCCAAATCCAGTCTTGTTCCATGTTTTCTCTTGTCCTGTTGGTTTGCGTGGAAACGCGCCGGTCGTGATCTTGCGCCGCGACCGGAGGTGATGGTCAAAGTTTGTTGATCGGCACTTTCAGATACACATTGCCCTGGTCATCTGCGGGCGGCATCTGGCCTGCGCGCATGTTCACCTGCAACGACGGGATGATCAGTTTCGGCATGGCCAGCTGCTTGTCGCGGGCATCGCGCATCTTGACGAAATCCTCGCGGTTCTTGCCCGTTCCCACATGGATGTTGCCCTGCTTCTGGGCGCCCACTGTGGTTTCCCAAGCGTAATCGTCCCGCCCTGGCGCCTTGTAATCATGGCAGACGAAAATCCGCGTGTCGTCGGGCAGGGCAAGGATCTTCTGGATCGAATTGAACAGAACCTCGGACGACCCGCCCGGAAAGTCACAGCGTGCCGTGCCGAAATCCGGCATGAACAGCGTGTCGCCGACAAAGGCCGCGTCACCGATCACATAGGTCAGACAAGCGGGCGTGTGGCCGGGGGTGTGCAGCACATCGCCGCGCAACTGGCCGATCATGAAGCTGTCGCCCTCCTCGAACAGGCGGTCGAACTGGCTGCCGTCACGCTGAAACTCGGTCCCTTCGTTGAAGACCTTGCCGAACGTGTCCTGCACGATCTTGATCCGGTCACCGATGCCGATCTTGCCGCCGACGCGTTCCTGAATATAGGGCGCGGCGGACAGGTGGTCGGCATGGACATGGGTTTCCAGCAACCATTGCACGTCCAGCCCTTCGGCCCTGACATGCGCGATGATCGCATCGGCGGATTTCGTGTCCGTGCGCCCGGATGCATAGTCGAAATCCAATACGGAATCGATAATGGCGCAGGCGCTGCCCTGAGGGTCCTTGACCACATAGGAGACGGTATTCGTAGCCTCGTCGAAAAAGGCCTTTACATCAGGTTTCATGGTCGCATCCTCCGTTTCGCTAAACATATATTGCTATCGGCATATGTATCAAGGGCGATGATTGGCGGGGGTCCGCCGGTGGAGAGGGCGTTTGACCTGCATCAATGTTCCTCGACCCAGATGATGCCAAAGTGCAAGCAATCAAGGGAGATAACCGCATGAAAACCATCGAAACCCGCCGCGCCACGCTGATGAAGCGCCTGTCCGAATTGGATGCGCGGTTGCATGCCATCGAATCCGAGCTGGAGCAACCTCACACCAAGGACTGGGACGATCAGGCGATCGAAACGGAAGGCGATCAGGTGCTGGAGCGTTTGGGGCAGACCGGGTTGGACGAGATACGCCACATCATGGCCGCGCTGGACCGGATCAAGGCCGGGACCTATGGCACATGCGTCACCTGCGGCGCCCGGATTTCCGAAGAGCGTCTGGATGTGCTGCCCGCCACGCCCTTCTGCAAGACCTGCGCTGCGGCGCATTGAAACAGCCCAACTGACCGTGACACCTGCCCGGTCCGCCACCGGGCAGGAGGGAAAGATGCCCGAACCCTTGCCAGCTGACCTGAGCCAGACCTTGGCCGGGTTTGAAGCGGCAGGGTTTGAAGCGGCGCTCTCCGCGACGTCGTCTGCATCGTGCCGCGCGTTGCAAACAGATATGCACAGCCTGTCCGAACCGTCTGTGCCACAGGCTGTCGCGCGAGGGCCATGAGCTGCCGGAACGGGAGCGCGCCTTGGATCGCAATCTGACCAAGGCCGTGGTCAAGCCGCCGTTCGACAATCTGCCCGTGTAACGGGGCTTGCCAGATACCCTTTTGATTTTGCACAGTCAGCCATGCGGTGCCGTCGGTATCGCGGTTTTGACGAGATGACAGACTGACAAGGGGGCGGCGGCGTGGTCGGGACGATCCGGCAGGACCAACGGGACGGGGTGGCGATCATCGCCTTGTCGCAACCGCCGTTGAACACGCTTACCGCACAGATGCGCCGTGATCTGGATCAGGCGCTGGCGCAGGCGATGACCGATCCCGATGTGACGGCCATCGTCCTGCATGGCTTGTGCGACAGATCCGCACGCGGCCTGTCCGCAGGTCTGGACCTGCGCGAGGCAGAGGCCGGTTTTGCCCCGCCGCAGATGGCCGATATCTGTCGCCGGATCGAGCAGAGCGAGACTCCGGTCGTGGTGGTGATGCATGGCGTCACGCTGGGGGCTGGGGCAGAGCTGGCCCTTGCCGCCCATGCAAGGCTTGCGACAGGCGAGGCGAGTATCGGTTTTCCGGATGTGATCATGGGGTTGTGCCCCGGCGCAGGGGGGACCCAGCGGTTGCCGCGTTTTCTGGGGGTGCAGGGCGCGCTTGATCTGCTGCTGTCGCAGCATCCGCGCCCGCTGCGGTCGCGACAGTTGCGCGCGCTGATCGACCGGCTGGTGCCCGAGGATGATGATCCCGAAGCGGCGGGAATCGCCTTGGCGCGGTCCTTGGCAGCCGATGTCGCGGCGGGCGGCAGTCTGCGCCGCAGTTGTGATCTGCGCGAGGGTCTGGCTGATTTTGCAGCCAATTCAAGCGCCATTGCAACGCGGCGCGCGCAAGTGGCGACCAGCGCCAATATCGCAGGCGCGCGCATCGTGGATTGCGTCGAGGCCGCTTGTCTGCTGCCCTTCGAGGCTGGTTTGGCTTTTGAGGCGGTGGCATTCGAAGACCTTCTGGCATCCGATGTGTCAAGGTCACTGCGCCACGCCACCTTTGCCGAGCGTCGCACTGCCAATATGCCCGACCTTGTTGGCGTGACCCCGCGTGCCATAAAGCAGGTGGCGCTGGTGGGGGGCGGGGTGGCTGCGGCCAATCTTGCGGTCGCCTTTCTGGAGGCAGGTCTGCCCGTCGTCCAGTTCGAGCGCAGTGACGCGGCCTTGTCAGCGGTGCGCGAGCGTGTCACGGCGGGGCAGGCGGTGCTTGTCCGGGCCGGGCGTTTGACACCCGAGGCGGCCACGGCGCAGATCGCGCGATGGCAAGGCACGACGCAGCTCTCGGATCTGGCCGGGGCCGATCTGTTGATTGAAGCGGTGGCCGACACCTTGTCCACCAAGCAGCAGGTCATGGCCGCACTCGCTTGCGCCGCAAGGGTCCGTGCTGGCCACGACATCCGCAGTGCATGACATCGCCGGGATTGCTGCCGCAACAGGACGGCCCGCGTCGGTGCTGGGTCTGCGGTTTGCCGCCCCTGCCCATCTGACCCGGCTTGCCGAGGTGATCCCCGGACCGTCCACATCGCCCGAGACGCTGGCCAGCACGGTGGCCGTTCTGCGCGACAAGCTGAGCCGTATCCCGGTGCGGACCGGCACCGGGGGCGGTGGCATGGGCGAGGTCATCCTTGCAGCGCTGCGCGAGGCGGGGGCGACGATGCTGCGATCGGGAAGCAGCCCCGCCGCGATTGACAACGCCCTGCAGGGTTACGGCTTTGCTCATGGTCTGTTCTGCCAGATGGATATGACCGGGTTGGAGACATGTCTGGCGCAGGGCCGTGTCGCAACGGCAAGGCTCGACCTTGGACCCTTATATCTGGAAAACCTTGATCGGCTGATCATGTCCGGCCGCACAGGGCAAGGCGCCGGCCGGGGCTATTATCTTTGGCAGGACGGCCAGCCGCATCCGGATCGCGCGGTGATGGCGCTTCTGGACCTGTCGGACGATGCAGACGCGCGCAAGACGCCCGCTCTGTCACCCGAGGCGATCGTGCTGCGGGCTGTCGCTGCCATGGCAAATGCCGGGGCGCGGGCGCTCAGGGCAGGGATCGCGCTCCGCCCTTCGGACATAGATGCGGTGATGATACAGGGCCACGGGTTTCCGCGCTGGCATGGCGGGCCGATGAAGGCCGCCGATCTTGTGGGTCTTTTCGACATTCTTCAGGCGTTGAAGCGGTTCACAGCCGAGAACCCTGCGCTTTACACGCCTGACCCGGGTTTTGCCGCACTGGTCAGGGAAGGGCAGAATTTCGATGCCCTGAACCGATTGGGCCGGAACCGCCGCGTCATTCCGGGTTAAGACCGGCGGGTATCACGCCGTCAGGCCAGAAACACGCCCATGATGACCATCATCAATCCGATCACCGACAAGAACAATGCGCCCAAATTGATCGGCACCACGCGCTTGATCGTGGCGCGCAACTCCTCATCCGGCAGGTTCGCGCGTTTGGCGGCCGCCACCTTGAATATGCACCAGATCAGACCGACCAGCCCCGCAACGGACACAACCGCACCACCCCAGATCAGTATCTGCATTTTGCCCGCTCCTGTTTCGTGCCCCTGCCTTAACGCATTGCCACGCGCCCTGCAACGCGGCGGCTTTTCGCATCATCGGTCTTGCAGGGCGCGGGGGGCAGCGGTAGGGAAGGGGCGACCCAACAGAGGCTTGAGATCAGATGAGCGACACCATTTCCGACGCCACCTACAGCGTAGCCGCCGAAGAGTTGCGCGCCTTTATCGAGCGGTATGAGCGTCTGGAGGCCGAGAAGAAAGACATCGTCGACGCCCAGAAAGAAGTCATGGCCGAAGCCAAGGGGCGCGGCTATGACACCAAGGTCCTGCGCAAGGTGATTTCGCTGCGCAAGCGCGACAAGGATGACATCGCCGAGGAGGAAGCCGTCCTCGAGATGTACAAGGCCGCTCTGGGGATGATCTGACGGACCCTCTCAGGGTGTGATGAGGGTGATGCCGGGCATGCGCTGGATCGTGAAGATGTCCTCCTCGTAGAGTTCGGTCATCTCGCGGATCAGGTGATCGGTCCAGCCGGGCAGATCCACCTCCTCCTCGATTGCGTCGTCCAGCGCATATTTGTCCAGAAATGCAGTGATGACGCGGCGTTTCTGGATTTCGTTCAGCGATGGGTGGGTCTTGAGATAGGCGCGGAACCGCTGCATGCTGGGCTTCGACATGATCTCGGACAGCAGATCGAAACCACCGATGATCTTTGTGTTCGGCTCCAGCCCTGCCATCTCGCGGATCAGATGCGCCCACAGAAGCGGCGTATCCTCGTTGCACCAGACGGTCACGTCCATATCGGGCAGCGCAGTCTTGATCCGACCCAGCAATTCGGACCAGCGCAATTGGCGCGGATCGGCGCCACCCAGAAAGGTGCCCAGATCGGCATCTGGCGCCAGCGCGAAAACGGCGGGCACAAAGGTGGCCGGATTGCGCAGCGCCAGTGTCAGTTCGATCCGATCCTGCGCAAACAAAGTGCACAGCCGCGTCAGTTTCACCTCGGCGCCCGGATAGAACACGCCTTTGCCGACAGCCAGTTTCGGCACGCCGAAGAAGCTGTCATTGGACAGGATCATCCGCTCCGGTGTGTCACCGTCAATGATCGCCTCAAGCAGAACGGTGCGCGCATCGGGCGCGGGATCGCCGTCGGCCAGCGCCTGCACCGCGTCACGGATCAGACGGCGATAGCGTGATGGTCCGGGTACGGCCGTTCCAAGTGCAGCGAAAGCTTCGGTATTCTTGAGGAAACACTTGATCAGCCGGTCCTCGTCAGTGGCATGGACGCCGGCGTGAAATACGATATGCATCGGGTGAACTGCTCTTGCCTTGCTGGGACGGTACCAAGCGGACTATAAGCGCTTTTCTGGACAGTTGAACCGTATTCAGGCAAGAAGCCTGCGGCAATGACACAACCGAAAGACGCCTGATCCGCATGAGCGACATCGCCGCATCTGGACCGCCCCGGTTGTCGTGGAGGCGGCGCATTGCCCCCCTGCTGAGCCCGTGGTCGCTTGGGGCGTTGCTGATCGCGGCCATCGTGGTCCTGCCGATCCTGTCGGTGGTCTGGATCGCCCTGACCCCCGGCGAGAACATCTGGCCGCATCTGATCTCGACCACGCTGCCGCGCTACATGCGCAACACGCTGATCCTGATGGTCAGCGTGGGCGTGCTGTCGGGCCTGATCGGAACCGGGGCGGCATGGTTGATCACCCGCTACCGCTTTCCATGGTCGCGCTGGCTGGAATGGCTGCTGCTGCTGCCTCTGGCGATCCCGGCCTATGTCGGTGCCTATGCGCTGGTCGATCTGTTCGAATACGCGGGTCCCGTGCAGACGTGGCTGCGCCAGTTGATGGGCTGGACCACGTCGCGCGATTACTGGTTCCCGCAGATCCGCTCGATCGGTTCGGCCGTGGTTGTGTTGACGGCAGCGCTTTATCCTTATGTCTATCTGCTGGCGCGCGCCGCCTTCCGCGAGCAATCAGGCGCCTCCGAAGAGGTGGCGCGGTCCTTGGGCGCTGGCGCTTGGGCGCGGTTCGTGCGTGTGGGCCTGCCCCTGGCACGTCCCGCCATCGCCGCAGGCATGGCCATCGTGATGATGGAGACGGTGAATGATTTCGGCG
>NCJR01000142.1 GCA_002282555.1 Rhodobacterales bacterium 34-62-10 | reverse complement strand
CAGCGAGTTCCAGCGTTTCCCCCGTCTGTTCGAGGGGCATGAGAGCATCCCCGGCCTGACATGGCCGACCACGACCTTCAGCGATGACATGACCGTCTATCTGGGCAAGCGCCGGATTGACCTGATGCATCTGGGCCGTGCGCATACGGCGGGCGATATCGTGATCCATGTGCCCGATCAGAACGTGATGTTCACGGGCGATATCGTGGAATACCACTCGGCCTGCTATTGCGGCGACGGGCATTTCAGCGATTGGGGTGACACGTTGGATGCGATTGCCTCGTTCCAGGTGGATGCGATTGCACCGGGGCGCGGCGATGCGCTGATGGGGCAGGATATGGTGACGGCGGCGATCGAGAATACGCGCGATTTCGTGGACAGCACTTACAATGCGGCGGCGCGTGTGGCCGCCCGTGGGGGCAGTCTGAAGGAGGCATGGGACGCTGTGCGCGCCGCATGCGATCCCAAGTTCAAGGATTACGCGATCTACGAGCATTGCCTGCCCTTCAACGTGGCCCGCGCCTATGACGAGGCGCGCGGGATCGACACGCCGCGCATCTGGACCGCGCAGCGCGATCTTGAGATGTGGGCCGCCCTTCAGGGCTGATCAGGCGGGGGTGCCGATGAAATACGGACCCTCTCGGGGTGAATTGAAGCTGCGGCTTGGTATTTCCGTCTTCGGGCTGGCGCTGATGGGCTTTGCCTTGCTGACGCGCGGGTTCGGCGGGATTGCGATGGTCGAGGTGGTGATGATCGCGGGCACATTCTTTGGCGTCTCGGCGGTATTGTCCGCGCGGGCGCTGTTGCGAAAGGACGGCTGATGAACAAGATATTCGAGGTTCCGCTTTACCCCTATACCCGCCATGCCGATCAGGACGCGGCGACCCCGGCCCGTCACACCGTCGCGGTGATCGGTGCGGGTCCGGTGGGATTGGCGGCCGCCATCGATCTGGCGCAGCAGGGCGTCGAGGTTGTGGTACTGGACGAGAATGACAAGGTCAGTTTCGGCAGCCGCGCCATCTGTTTTGCCAAGCGCACGCTGGAGATTGCGGATCGTCTGGGCCTTGGCGCGCCCATGGTGGACAAGGGCGTGCAGTGGAACATCGGCAAGGTGTTTTTCGACGAGCGCAAGGTCTATGATTTCAACCTGCTGCCCGAGGATGGGCACAAGCGGCCGGCTTTCATCAATCTGCAACAGTATTACGTCGAGGATTATCTGGTCCGCCGCGCCCGCGAGATCGAGGCAGAGGGTGCCCCGATCCAGTTGCGCGGTGGCAACAAGGTGGCGGGGATCACCGATCAGGGCGATCATGTGCGCCTGTCCATCGACACGGTGGACGGCCCTTATACAATAACCGCCGATTACGTCATTGCCTGTGATGGGGCGGCGAGCCCGGTGCGGTCGCTGATGGGCCTGGATTTCGTGGGCCGTGTGTTCGAGGATAATTTCCTGATCGCCGATGTGATCATGGAGGCGGATTTCCCGACCGAGCGCTGGTTCTGGTTCGATCCGCCGTTCAACAAGGGACAATCCGCGCTGCTGCACAAGCAGCCTGACGGGGTCTGGCGGATTGATTTGCAACTGGGCTGGGATATCGACAAGGAGCAGGAGAAGAAGCCCGAGCGCGTCATTCCCCGTCTGAAAGCGATGCTGGGCGATGATGTGGAATTTTCGCTGGAATGGGTGTCGATCTACACCTTCCAGTGCCGCCGGATGGAGCGTTTCCGCCATAACCGCGTGATCTTTGCGGGCGACAGCGCGCATCAGGTCAGCCCCTTCGGGGCGCGCGGGGCAAATTCTGGGTTGCAGGATACGGACAATCTGGCGTGGAAGCTGAAACTGGTGCTGGAGGGACTGGCACCTGAGGCATTGCTGGACAGCTATGATGCGGAACGCATCTATGGCGCGGATGAGAACATCCTGAACTCGTCACGCTCCACCGATTTCATCACACCCAAATCCGAGATCAGCCGGATTTTCCGCGATGCGGTGCTGGACCTGAGCGAGCATCACGCCTTTGCGCGGCCCTTGGTGAATTCGGGGCGGTTGTCGATGCCCTGCACCTATGACGGATCGCCGCTGAATACGCCCGATGCGCTACCAGGTGGCCCCGCGCGGACGCGGCCCGGATCGCCCTGCCCTGATGTGGCACTGGGCAATGGGTTCTTGCTGGACGCTTTGGGCGGACGTTTCACGCTGCTGACGATCAACGCGGATGCGCCCGACAGCCTGACCGAGGGCGGGATTGATGTTGCGCGACTGGCCCTGACGGGCAAGGACGATGCCACGGGCGCGCTGGCTGCGCGCTATCTGGGCGATGCGGCTGCTGCCGTTTATCTGATCCGGCCCGATCAGCATGTAGCGGCGCGGTTCCCCGGCTATGACGAACCCGCCATTCGCGCAGCCCTCCGCCGCGCCACCGGGCAGGAGATGCAATGATGAGCACCGATCTGAAGCTGACGCCGAACATGGACCGGCCCGATGATATCTATGCCAATCTGCTGGCCGCGCATGAGGGGCTGAGCAAGGATGAGAGCGACGCGTTGAACGCGCGGCTGATCCTGATCCTGATGAACCATATCGGAGAGCGCCGTGTGCTGGCGCAGGCCCTCAACGCCGCGCGTGCGCCTGCGGATCGCTGACCCCCCCTTTCATCGTTCTTCAAATACTCAAAATCCCCCGCTTGCCAAGCTGTGCAACGCGGGGGATTTTCGTTGCCAGATGCAAATCTCGGATATACTTATCATGTTAACAATATAGGGAGAGGCGGGATGCGCTGGGACGAGTTTCCGAAATGGGGCCGCTGGGCGGCGGATTGGGCGGGGCGGTATCATGCGGGGCTGCGCGACAGGCCCGTGCGGGCGCAGACCAAGCCCGGCGAGATTCTGGCCGCCCTGCCCGCGCATCCGCCCGAAGCGGCGCAGCCGATGGATCAGATCATCGCGGATTTCGAATCCATCGTGATGCCGGGGATCACCCATTGGCAGCATCCCCGGTTCTTTGCCTATTTCCCGTCCAATGCCTCGCCTGCGGCTGTGCTGGCGGATCATCTGGTCACGGTGATGGCGCCGCAATGTATGCTGTGGCAGACATCGCCCGCCGCGACCGAGATGGAGACGCGGATGATGGAGTGGCTGCGCCAGTCCATCGGGCTGCCCGAGGGGTTCGCCGGCGTCATTCAGGACAGCGCCAGCTCCGCGACACTGGCCGCCGTGCTGGTGATGCGGGAGCGGGCCTTGAACTGGGACGGCAACGCCAATGGGTTGCCGGGGCAGAAAACCCTGCGGGTCTATTGCTCGGCTGAGGTGCATTCATCCGTGGACCGCGCCATCTGGATTGCAGGGATCGGACAGGCCAATCTGGTGCGTATCCCCACGCAAGGGTCGCTGCGGGGGATGGACATTGACGCGCTGGAGGCGGCTGTGATCGCGGACAAGGCCGCCGGATACCTGCCTGCGGGCGTCATTGCCTGCACGGGGGGCACGGGCACGGGGGCTTGTGATGACATCGCGGGGGTTTGTGCGGTGGCGCAAGCACACGGGCTTTACACCCATGTCGATGCGGCATGGGCGGGGGCGGCGATGATCTGCCCGGAGTTCCGCGATCTATGGGCGGGGGTCGAGATGGCGGATTCGGTGGTGTTCAACCCGCATAAATGGCTGGGCACGCAGTTTGATCTGTCGGCGCATTTCATCCGCTCGCCTGCTGATCTGACACGGACGCTGGCGATCCAGCCGGAATACCTCAAGACGCAAGGGGCGGATGGGATCATCAACTATTCGGAATGGTCGATCCCGCTGGGGCGGCGGTTCCGCGCGCTGAAGCTGTGGTTCCTGATCCGGGCTTACGGGTTGGAGGGGTTGCGGGGGATGATCCGCAATCATGTGGCGTGGAGCCAGGGTTTGGCCGTGCGGTTGCGCGCGACGCCGGGGTTCGAGATCGTGACGGAGCCTGTGCTGTCGCTGTTCACCTTTCGCTATGCGCCGCAGGGGGGCGATCCCGAGGCGCTGACGCAGGCTTTGCTGGCGGCTGTGAATGATGACGGGCGGATTTATCTGACGCAGACGCGGGTGGCGGGGGATTATGTGATCCGCTTTCAAGCCGGGCAATTCGATGCCACAAAGGACGATATCGACATGGCCTACACCGTGATCACCGAGATGGCCGCAACACTGGCGAAAGGATAACCGATGCCCGCCCCCGTCAATCGTTTCAAACAGGCTTTGGCCGCAGGTCAGATGCAATATGGTTGCTGGGCCGGGTTCGGCGATCCTTACGCGACCGAGGTGATGTCAACCGCTGGCTTTGACTGGCTGGTGATTGACGGCGAACATGCACCCAATGATATCCGGTCGATCATGGCGCAGTTGCAGGTGTTGGAGGGGAAGGTTGACAGCCACCCGGTGGTGCGCCTGCCGATGGGCGAGGCGTGGTTGATCAAGCAGGCGTTGGACATTGGCGCGCAGACCCTGCTGATCCCGATGGTGGAGAGTGCGGCGCAGGCCCACGATCTGGTGCGGGCGATGCGCTATCCCCCGGAAGGCATCCGGGGGTCGGGGGCGGCGCTGGCGCGGGCGTCGCGTTTCGCACTGATCCCGGATTACATCCGTACGGCCAATGATCAGATGTGTCTGCTGGTGCAGGTGGAGACCGTCAAGGGGGTGGACGCGCTGGACGAGATTATCGCCGTCGAGGGGGTGGACGGGGTGTTCATCGGGCCATCCGATCTGGCCGCCGATATGGGGCACCGGGGCGACAGCACGCATCCGGAGGTGCGCGCGGCGATCAAGGACGCTTTGGGCCGGATCAAAGCGTCGGACAAGGCGGCGGGGATTCTGGCGCTGGACCATGACACGGCGCGTGATTACCGCGACTGGGGCGCACAGTTTCTGGCGGTGGGGATTGATGTTGTGTTGCTGGCCCGTGCCGCGCGCGATCTGGCGGCGCGCTGGACCAAGGGCTGAGGCGCGCGGTTTGGCGGGGCAGACCGAAACCATCGTTGCCGCGATCTTGGGCGCGATCGAAGGGGGCAGCCTGCGCCCCGGCGGGTTGATCGACGAGCAGGAGTTGATCGAGGCGCATGGTGTGTCGCGCACGCCTGTGCGTGAGGCGATGATCCAGTTGGAAACCGCCGGGTTGATCCGCCGGCTGCCGCGCAAGGGGGCGGTTGTGTTCAAGCCCACGCTGGCCGAGTTTCTGGCAATCCTTGAGGTGCATGCCAAGCTGGAAGGTCAGGCCGCTGGACTGGCCGCGCGGCGGTTGTCGGCGGCCCATGCCGCGGCGCTGGAGGCGGCGGTGGCGGCCTGCGAGGATCATGCCGCGCGGTTGGGGGATGCGGAGCCCGACCGGTATTACCAGCTGAACATGGATTTTCACCGCGTTGTGGCGGAAGCGGCGGGCAATCCGTTTCTGCTGGAGATGATCAAGACCAATGCGCGCAAGCTGATGGCCTATTACCGGGCGCGGTATCATTATGCTGGGGCGATCGGTGCCTCGGCGCGCGATCACCGGGCGATTGCGGCGCTGATCGTGGCGCGGCGGTCCGAGGAGGCCGAGGCCGCGATGGCGCGGCATGTGCAGTTCGATCAGGTGACGGCGATGGATCTGCTGGCGGTGATGGGGTGAATTTTTGACGCCGTGCCAAGGGTTGGCGTTGGATTTGAGTATTTTTGGAACGATGAAGCAGGGTTCAGTTCTGCGCCTTGGCTTGCTCGAAGAAGCGGGCGATGGATTCGGCGAAGGGTTGCGTGTCGGCGGGTTTGGCCAGTGAGGCGCGGGCGCGGGTGATCACCTCGGCGGGTTTGTCGGCGGCGAGGTGGTCGATCAGG
>NCJR01000501.1 GCA_002282555.1 Rhodobacterales bacterium 34-62-10 | reverse complement strand
CCCCGCCGCCTCTTGCACCCGGTTCTCGCCGAACACCCGGTGCCCCTCGTCCAGCACCGCCGCCACGCGCTCATTCGGCTGCACCTTGGACACCGCGATCAGCGTCACACTGTCAGTCGCGCGCCCCGCATTGGCGCAGGCTTTGGCGATACGGGCCTTGATCTCGGACAGCGACATGATAGTTCCCCCGGGCTTGATTGCGCCCGCATGAAAACACCATCCCCGCGCAAAAGAAAAGGGCAGGTCAAACGACCTGCCCTTCCTTGTTCAACTGTCTTGTTCTGGATCAGAACGAGAAGAAGATACCGGCGGAGACGATGTTGTCGCCGTTCTGGTTGGAGGTCCAGCCACCTTCGACCGAAGCGCCGCCGCCCAGACCGTAGGATGCACCCAGACCGTAAGCAGTGTCGACCGACACACCGGTGGGGCCATCTTCGTCAGCAACGAAACCATAGACGTACAGAGCGTCGTTCACGGTGTAACCACCGCGCAGCGAGATCTTCTCTGCGCTCAGGCCAGCGTACTCGGTGTCAGCATAGGACAGAGCTGCGTCGAATGCGCCGAACTTGCCGCCGATCGAAGCGAACAGGATGTTGTCGCCGTCACGTGCGCCTTCGTTCCACTCTTCGTAAGCGACTGCAACGGTGTAGTCAGCGAACTTGTAGTTTGCGCCCAGACCATAGGAGGAGTCGGTGCTGTGTGCATGCAGGCCGATGCCGTTCATGCTGTAGATCACTTCGACGCCGTCATTGTCCTGTGCTGCGCCGCCCGACTGATAAGCAGTCCAGCCGAATGCGCCGCCGTTGGTGTAGGTGTTGGCTGCCAGCTCCGAGAAGCCGTTGCCTTCCAGACCGACGCCAGCCGATTTGGTCGGCAGGTACAGGTTCGGTGCGGATTCGATCACACCCAGGATGTTGCCCATCGCGATGGTCAGGCCACCGGCCGATGCGAAGAAGCGGGCTTCGTTGCCGCCAAAGTTACGATCATTCTCTTCAGTCTGGAAGCGCTGACGCACACCCAGGGTCAGGCCGCCATCGGTCTCGGTGGTGGCGTCGAACTGCAGACGCAGACGGCTTGCAGTGTTGACTTCGTCAACGCCGGGTGCGGCGCCATCGTTGTAAACTGCACCAAAACGTGCGTAGCCGGAGACTTTGACGTCTGCGATAGCAACACCAGCGGTGGCGACCAGCGCGGTGGTTGCGATAAGACGAATTTGTTTTCACGTTGGATGACGGTCAACGA
>NCJR01000500.1 GCA_002282555.1 Rhodobacterales bacterium 34-62-10 | reverse complement strand
TGACCTGCCCCCCGGAAGTTCCCTCGCTGTGATGTAGAGTTTGCACAACCTGAAGGAGCAAATGAGATGCGGAAAAGCCGTTTTACCGAGGCGCAGATGATCGGGATGATCAAGGAACAGGAGGCCGGTTTGCCGACCGCCGAGCTGTGCCGGAAGCACGGGCTGAGCCCCGCGACCTTCTACAAGCTCAAGGCCAAGTATGGCGGGATGGACCTGTCGGACGCCAAGCGGCTGAAGCAGCTCGAGGACGAGAACGCGAAGCTGAAGCGGCTGCTGGCGGATGCGATGCTGGACAACGTGGTTCTGAAGGATCTCTTGGGAAAGCCCTGACGACACCGATGGCGCGGCGGGACGCGGTGCTGCGGGCGATGAAGGATCACCCGATCTCTCAACGCCGTGCCTGCGTCCTGATCGGTGTCGACCCGAAGACGGTGCGACGTGAACGACCGCCCGACAACCCGGAAATCCGTGAGGAGATGCACAAGATCGCCGAGAAGCGGCGTCGCTTCGGCTATCGACGTGTGGGCATCATGCTGGAGCGCAAGGGCATGATCATGAACGAGAAGAAGCTCCACCGCATCTACCGGGAAGAGGACCTGTCGGTGCGCCGCCGCCGTGGCCGCAAACGCGCGCGGGGCAGCCGAACCCCGATGCCGATGCCATTGCGCCCGAACCAGCGGTGGTCCTTGGACTTCCTGTCCGACACGTTCGGGGCCTGCCGGAAGTTCCGCATCCTGGCAGTCAACGACGACTGCTGCCGCGAGAACCTTGCCCTGATTGCCGACGCCAGCATCTCGGGGGCCAGAGTGGCGCGGGAACTCGATGCACTGGTCAGGATCTACGGCAAACCGGCTTGCATCGTCTCTGACAATGGCACCGAGTTCACCAGCAAGGCCATCCTGAAGTGGGCGAACGACAACAAGGTCGAGTGGCATTACATCGATCCGGGCAAGCCGCAGCAGAATGGCTACATCGAGTCCTTCAACGGCAGCCTGCGGGATGAATGCCTGAACGAAGAGATCTTCGACAGTCTGGCTGATGCCCGCCGCAAGCTGGCACTCTGGCGCTACGACTACAACAACGTCAGGCCGCATTCCTCGCTGGGCAACAAAACCCCGGCAGAAGCGCGCCGAGCGCTTGAGCAATCTGAGGGCTCCGCGACCGGCGCGCTTGCCCAACCCGAAACCGACAACTATCAACCCCAAGGACTCTCGTTATGAACGAGGGACGACCGGGGGGCAGGTCA
>NCJR01000141.1 GCA_002282555.1 Rhodobacterales bacterium 34-62-10 | reverse complement strand
GCGCGTCTCGACTGAGGATCAGACCCCCCTGCCCCAGTCGCAGGCCCTGAAATCCGCAGGCTGCGTCGAGATCCACGAGGAGCAGGCCTCGGGCGGGAACCGCGCACGGCCCGTGCTTGCGCGCGTACTGGAGCGGATAGGCAAAGGCGACACGCTGGTCGTGGTGCGCATCGACCGGTTGGCACGGTCGCTCTCGCATTTGCTGGAGGTGATCGAGCGGTTGGAGGAGAAAGGCGCCTTCTTCCGATCGCTCACCGATCCGATTGACACGTCCTCGCCGCAGGGCAAGTTCACCCTGCAGGTCCTGGGCGCCGCGGCCGAGTTCGAGCGGGCCCTGATCCGCGAACGCACCAAGGCCGGGCTGGCCAGCGCAAGAACCAAAGGCCGGCTCGGCGGCAACCCGGGACTGCGCGCCCGGGATCCGGCGGCACTGCGCAAGGTGAGGCTGGCCCGGCAGGACGGCTATATGGAGCGGCTGAACGAGACGGCGCAGGATTGGGTGCCCCATGTCCGCCGCCTGCGGCCCGACATGGCTTGGGAAGACGTAGTGCGCATCGTCAACGGCCCCCTGCCCCGCGAGCGCCAGTGGACGCAAAGCCGCCTTTTGCGCGCGGTCAACGCCTATGTCCGGGACGGCTTCCTACCGCCCACGGTACTGGACCGCGCCGGCCGCCGCGAAACCGACGACCGCCTGCCCGCCATCGTCGCCGCCATCAAGGGCGCCGACCCCGAGATCACGCTTCAGGCGATCTGCACCAGACTGGAAGCGATGCGCGAGCGCACGCCCCGCGGGCGAACAAGCTGGCAGCCGTCATCCGTGAAGATGCTGCTGGAGAGGGCTGAGAGGCTGGGGCTGCTTGAGTAGTCGCGCTACCTTGCAAATCCTCCACGACATGGAAGGATTACAAGGCTGTGGTCAGGTCCACGCTCAGTAGCTGTCCGGTCATGTAAAGGGGTTGACGATGCGAAGCTGGCCTTCGACCAGCAGGCCATCTTGCATGTCCTCGCTCCACAGCGTGGTGCAGCCCGCAACCAAAGCGCTGGCCACGATCATGGCGTCGTAGATCGAGAAGCCGTAGCGTTCTGCCAAGGCGCGGCCGACGTCGTGGGTTTGGAGGGTCAGGTCTTCGACGGGGCACAAGGCGCGCACGCCTTCGAGAAACGCCCCTGCTTCCTCCCAGCTCAGGCCAGCCTTGCGGCGGCAGTTTACCAGCGTCTCGTTCAGGACCTGAACGCTGATCCGGGGCCCCTGCCCCAGGATAACCTCGGCGCGATCGGCCTTCGGGCCGTCGTCGAGCAGGTACAGAACGACATTTGTGTCCGCGAATTCAGCGCTCATGCGCGTCTTCGCGGCTCAGGCGTTCCGCAGCGGGCAGCTTGCCCCGGAAGCGGCGCAGACCCATCAGCACCTCATCCGCACGTGCCAGACGACGGACTCTGACCTGGCCGTCGTCCTTGACCAGGTCGATCTGATCGCCTTCCTTTAGGCCAAGTTCCCGGACAAGCTCGGCGGGCAAACGGACGGCAAGCGAGTTGCCCCATTTCGCGACCTGCATCGTGACCTCCTGTGGGGATATACGATCAGGAATGTATATCACACTAGCTACATGGGCAAGCCTGTCCGCGAGCTTGGGCTACTCTTGTGCATCGCGCAGTGGCTGACACCAGATTTAGAAAGTGCTTGCACGAATCTGAGTCCTCCGGCAATAGTCACGGAAAAGGGCGACTAAACGCCAAATTCCGTGAACACGCCACGGGCGCGCGAGGGCAGATGAGCAGAGCCGATACACAGGAAGACCTGAACGCTGTGATCCGTCAGCATTCCGAGGTGCTGGCGGCGCAACTGCATTCGCAGCGTGAGAGCCTGTTCCCGCCTGACGCATCCAAGTCTATGCGCAAGTTCACCTCTGGGGAAGCTGCTGCTCTGCTAGGCGTCAACGACTCATACCTCAGAAAGCTCCATCTTGATGGCAAGGGGCCGTCGCCAGAAGTTTCATCGGGGAACCGGCGGCACTACTCTGCTGAAGATATCCATAACTTACGAATTTTGTTGGAGAAAACGGCTCGAAAGCCTGGAGACTACCTGCCCGGTCGTCGCGCTGGTGACCATCTGCAGATCATCGGCGTGATGAACTTCAAGGGTGGGTCCGGAAAGACGACCTCCTCGGCGCATCTCGCCCAACGGTTGGCCCTCAAGGGTTACCGTGTCCTGGCAATCGACCTCGATCCGCAGGCTTCTCTTACGGCGTTGCATGGGGTTCAGCCTGAGTTTGACCTGCTGGACGGCGGCACGCTCTACGATGCGATCCGTTATGAAGACCCGGTTCCGATCGCCGCGGTGATCCGCAAGACATACATTCCGAATCTCGATCTGATTCCTGGGAATCTTGAACTGATGGAGTTCGAGCACGAGACACCGCGGGCGCTTTCTCGCGGCAACGCGGGTTTGTTCTTCTTCCGTGTGAAGGAGGCGCTGGCGCAGGTCGATGAGCGGTATGACGTCGTCGTCATCGACTGTCCTCCGCAGCTTGGGTTTTTGACCATGTCCGCGCTTTCAGCCGCGACAGGCGTTCTCGTGACGATCCATCCCGAGATGCTCGACGTGATGTCGATGAGCCAGTTCCTTAGAATGACGGCCGACCTGATGGACGTCATTGCCGACAGTGGGGCCGACATGTCGCATGACTGGATGCGGTATCTCTTGACCCGGTATGAGCCGACAGACGCACCGCAGAACCGTATCGTCGCCTTCTTGCGGACGATGTACGGCGACAAGGTTTTGAACGCGCCGATGCTCAAGTCGACGGCCATCTCAGATGCCGGTTTGACCAAGCAGACCCTTTACGAGGTCGAACGCAGCGCGTTCACCCGGACGACCTATGACCGGGCCATTGAAAGCCTGAATGCGGTCAACGACGAGATTGCCCAGCTCATTCAGAAGACTTGGGGGCGCTGATGACCGACAGCAAGAAGAAGCGCATGTCCATGCTGGATAGTCTTGCAGCGGCGGGGACGCCCCCTGCCCCTGGTAGCATGATGTCTAGCAATCGGGCCCTGCGGTCGGCGCGTGATGCTGTCGATGCTCACCATGTTTGGGAGCTCGATCCGGCTGAGATCCAAGACGAGCGATACTCGGATCGCCTCGACCCAAAGGATGTGCACGACCTTCGCGCGTCGATTGAACAAAACGGGCAGACTGTGCCCATCCTTGTTCGGCGCCATGCGACCGACCCCAATCAGTATCTCCTCGTCTATGGACGCCGCCGTCTTGAGGCCATTCGTGCCTCCGACAAAGTGAGCAAGGTTCGCGCCCTCATCGCTAACCTGGACGATACGGCGGCACTGCGCGCTCAGGTTTCAGAGAATACTGGTAGACGTGACCTGAGTTACATCGAGCGTGCCCTCTTCGCTCAGGAACTGCTCGATAGTGGCTTTGGCTCGCAGGCACAGATTGCCGAAGTGCTCAACGTGACCCGTTCGGCGGTATCGATGTCGATCTCGGTTGCCAAGGCGATCGGAACTGCACTGGCCCATGCAATCGGACCGGCGCACGGCGTCGGCCGTCCCAGATGGGAAGCTTTGGCCAAGGAGCTTGCCGACAGCCGGATCGAGAACGACGATCTTTCCCGAGTTGCTCTTGATGTTCGCGCCAAGGCGGCCGCGAACGAACAGGCGGATGAGGGTCCGCAGGTTGATCCTTCGGTGGCGGCTTTTGAGGCCGTTGCGCGGCACGTAAAAAAGAGTGTGAGCTCGACGCTCGGCAAGAAGCCGAGATCGAAGACCACTGCCCTTGTGATCGATGGCACGCCCGTGGGCGCTATCAAGAGATCTGGCCGGGCGCTTCGCTTGGACCTGACGGATGTGGATGATGCCTTTGCGGAGTGGCTTGATGCCCGCGCGCAGGACGTCCTCGAAGAGCTTCACGATCGCTGGAAAGGCGAGACATGAAGAGAGGCAGAGCAGCAACAAAAAGGAGGCACGGTACAGGCTAAAGAAAAGGTCCCGCAAAGCTTGCGCTCCACGAGACCCCAACTTTGATCTTAGCACTTTCAAGGTAGTGGGCCGGCGCGCAAACCGCAAGTCATATGTGATTCGCGGAACAGCTTTTCTATGCCTTCGTGAATGACATCATGGAGTACACACCGATTTCGCCGTTTATGCGGCCGATCTCGCACGCCCATCTGCGCGTGGTCGAGCGGCCTGAGGTATCTGTTCCGGGTAAGCCTATCAACAAGTGGGAACTCCTGCGCGAACTGTCCAAGGCGCAAGCGGCCTTTGGGGTCACAGAACGTGATTTGACGGTCATGCAGGGTCTTCTCAGCTTCTTCCCGGACGATGCGCTTGGCGGGAACGCTGAAATGGTCGTCTTCCCGTCCAACAAGGCGATCTGCGAGCGGCTGAATGGCATGCCCTGCTCCACCATGCGCAGGCACATTGCCCGCCTGGTGGACGCTGGCTTGCTCATGCGCCGCGATAGCCCCAACGGGAAGAGGTATGTCCGCAAGCATGGCGAAGAGCGCGTGGCTTTCGGCTTCGATCTCTCGCCACTCTACTGCCGGTCCGAAGAGGTGGCGCGGGCCGCAGAGGCCGTGCGTGAGGCCGAGGACCGTGTGCGGCGACTGCGGGAGGTCGTGAGCCTGATGCGGCGCGATCTCGCTGCCCTCGCGGAGTTTGGAGAGGAGATCCAGCCCGGCCTTGGCCTGTGGGATCAGTTTCGCGACAAGGCTGTCCTCACAGCGCGCGCCCTGCGCCGCAAGCTCACGCTTGAGGAACTCTCCGCATATCGGACCGACCTTGAAGCCCTTCTCGATCGCGCACGCAACGTCATTGATGGCCTTGAAACAGAAGAAATGAACACCAATGATGCCAGTTTTGAGCGCCACCATCATAATTCAAATAAAGAATCTATAGATCTTGAACCTGCCTTAGAAAAAGGCGGGGCGGCCGACGCGCCAGATGTTGAAACGGATGCACCTGGTGCTGACGTGGAAGAAGCGGACACAAGACGCGTGCCAAAGATCCCGCTCCATCTGGTGATCGCTGGCTGTCCGTCGCTCAAAACCTTTTACCAAGGCGACATCCGCCATTGGCATCAGCTTTTCGACGCGGCTTGCCATGTACGGCCCGCCATGGGGATCAGCGCGTCCGCTTGGGAAGAAGCGCAACGGTTCATGGGCCCCGAGCAGGCATCGATCGTTGTCGTCGCCATGCTGGAACGCTTTGCCGACATCCGATCGCCCGGTGGCTACCTCCGCGCCCTGACGTCGAAGGCGGCGGCGGGCGAGTTTTCCTGCGGGCCGATGGTCATGGCGCTGATGTCCCGGCGAAACGCGGCGTGATGTTCACAGCTGTGAACATTCTCCCCGTCGGCGCCCCAATCAACGAAGTTCACAGCTGTGAACTCTCTGCGCCGTCTGATGAGCAACCAGCAGACAGAGGGAAAGGTTGGGGGTTTGAGGGATGACGGGAAGTGAGATCGGGAGAGTGGCTTCCGGCGCCCGTCGTGGAGAAGATCTGATGGCGAAAGCAGCCCAGAAAATCACCCTGTCCCCCTCACGGGACATCCCCTTCGACAAGCTCGTGCTGAGCCAGTCCAACGTGCGGCGCATCAAGGCAGGCGTCTCGGTCGAGGAACTGGCCGAAGACATCGCCCGCCGCGGGCTCCTGCAGGGCTTGAACGTCCGGCCTGTGCTTGGTGCTGATGGGGTCGAGACCGGCACGTTCGAGATCCCGGCCGGCGGCCGCCGCTTCCAGGCGCTGTCACTGCTGGTGAAGCAGAAGCGGCTGGAGAAGACCGCGCCGATCCCGTGCATCGTGCGGGACGCTGCGTCTGAGATCATGGCCGAGGACGACTCGCTGGC
>NCJR01000499.1 GCA_002282555.1 Rhodobacterales bacterium 34-62-10 | reverse complement strand
AAGCGCAGGAAAACGTCGCCCTGCAAGTGGCCGAGCAGATGTCGGATTACCTGCTGACCGGGGCCGTGACCAACGCGCTGAACATGCCCTCCGTCACGGCCGAGGAAGCCAAGGTCATGGGGCCGTGGGTCAAACTGGCCGGGCATCTGGGCAGCTTCATCGGGCAGATGACGGATGAACCGGTCAAGGCGATCAACATCCTTTACGACGGTGTCGTGGCCGAAATGAACCTTGCCGCGCTGAATTCGGCGGTGGTGGCGGGCATCATGAAGCGGGTGAACCCCGATGTGAACATGGTCTCTGCGCCCGTGATCGCCAAGGAACGCGGCATCAAGATATCGACCACCAATCAGGACAAGTCGGGTGCCTTTGACGGCTATATCAAGGTGACCGTGGTGACCGAAAAACGCGAGCGTTCCATCGCGGGCACCGTGTTCAGCGACGGCAAGCCGCGCTTCATCCAGATCAAGGGCATCAATATCGACGCCGAGGTGGGGGCACATATGCTTTATACCACCAACGAAGACGTGCCCGGTATCATCGGCACGCTGGGCATGACCATGGGGCAGGCGGGCGTCAACATCGCCAACTTCACCCTTGGCCGCGCCGCTGCAGGGGGCGAGGCGATTGCCATCCTCTATGTCGACGAACCGGTCACCGACGATGTCTGCAAGAAACTGCAGGACACCGGTCTGTTCCAGCAGGTCAAGCCGCTGGTCTTTGACGTGAACTGATCACACCGCTTGCCAGAGTGACGCAGACGCCGCCCCCAACCATCCGGGGCGGCGTTTTTGTTGTGTCATGTTTTTTTATGTCACACGGTCTGTGGGCTCTGCCGTCCCTGCCGCAGCACGACGATCAGGAACACCACCATCGACGCCAGCGTCAGTGTCGATCCGATCTTGGCCAGTGTCATGTCCTCCTCCTGAATTGCCATGGCGATCCCGGGGACCAGCAGCACCACACCCCCCAACGCGCAGGCCAGATGCAGTTTCGGCAACCACCCCACCTGTGCGGCGGGGACAAGGTGATAGTAGAAGGCAAAGATCGACAGCGTGACCCAGCCAACAAGGTTCAGATGCGCATGGGCACCCGACAGCGTGTGATCACCTGCGGCCGCCATCTGGATACCCCAAGCCATGCCGAACAGAACCGCGACGATCGCGGCGCACAGAAAATAGAACGCGATACCCCTCATGTCCTTGTCCTTTCCGTTATCCGCCCTGTCGGACGGGGACGCGGATCGGTCCTT
>NCJR01000498.1 GCA_002282555.1 Rhodobacterales bacterium 34-62-10 | reverse complement strand
CTCCTCAGCGGCCACCTATGGTATCGGCAAGCTGGAGATTGCGTTCGTGTTCGACGTGTCGGGCTCGATGGGCTCCAACAACCGGATGACCAATCTGAAGGTAGCGGCGCGGGAAGCCGTCGACACGCTGCTGCCGGTTGACGGTTATGCGGGCGATCCGGAAGACGTTCGTCTGGCAATGGTGTCGTACGATACGATGGTCAATGCCGGGCCACACTTCAAGGCCGTGACGAACAAGGACCCGGTACGCACGGAATATTATAACGGGCCGATCTATGAGCGCTCGAGCTGCAGGCGAACCAACTGGCGCGGAAACTGCGTCGAATGGAATTACAGGGTGAAAGAGGAAAATGCTACGCGCAGCTTCAACATCTCCTCCACCTGCGTCTGGGAGCGTGAAGGGTCTGAACGGTATACGGATCGAAATCCAGCGCCGGGCCGCTGGCTGACACCCATTTCCGCAACTTTTGATCCGTATAATGACCGATGGACCACTGATAACGGCACATCTTCCTGGTGTAACGATGACCAGCCCGTCCCGCTGACCTATGACCGCGAGGATCTGCTGGACTTCATTGATGATATGAGGCCGCGCAGCAATACGGCCGGCCATATCGGTACCGCCTGGGGCTGGTATCTGGTGTCGCCGGAATTCAACAATGTCTGGCCGGCGGGCTCCAAGGCCTTGCCCTATGACGAGCCCGACACAACGAAGGTTGTCATCATGATGTCCGACGGCGCATACAACCAGGTTCGCCCCGGCAGTGGTAACCCGAGCTCCACGGTTCAGGCCCGCGCGATCTGCGACGAGATGAAGGAAAAGGACATTGTGATCTACACGGTGGCCTTCAGCGCGCCCACGGCAGGCCAGGAAGTGCTGGCCTATTGCGCCACCAACCCGGCCTTTGCCTACCGGCCGAGCAACGGACAGGAACTGACCGAGGCATACAAATCCATCGCCCGCTCCATTTCCGACCTGCGTATCTCGCGCTGACCAGATATTCAAAAACCCTTCTGCCTGCAGAGCAGTGACATAGAGATGCGCCTTTGCCGTCCCCTTCTCCGCCTTCGCGTGCTTCCGCGCGCCGAGGGCGGGAATGTGGCGATGATTGCGGCCTTTGTCGTTCCTTGCATCATCGCGATGGCGGGCATAGCCATCGACCTGCAGAACACGGTGCGCCAGAAATCAAAGGTTCAGGCGGCGCTGGATTCGGCGGTGCTTGCAGGCGCGCTGGGGCGGCAGGCCGGCAATACGCC
>NCJR01000497.1 GCA_002282555.1 Rhodobacterales bacterium 34-62-10 | reverse complement strand
TGACGGCGGCGATCACGAAGTACTACGGCGAATTCCGCGCCTATGACCAGATCGACGGCGCGCCGGAAGAGCGGGCTCGCGGGATCACGATCTCGACCGCGCACGTTGAATACGAGACGGCGAACCGTCACTACGCCCACGTCGACTGCCCCGGCCACGCGGACTATGTGAAGAACATGATCACCGGCGCGGCGCAGATGGACGGCGCGATCCTGGTCGTGTCGGCGGCGGACGGCCCGATGCCGCAGACGCGCGAGCACATCCTGCTCGGCCGTCAGGTGGGCATCCCCTACATGGTCGTCTACATGAACAAGGTCGACCTGGTCGACGACGCGGAACTTCTCGAACTGGTCGAGATGGAAGTGCGCGAGCTGCTGTCGTCCTACGAATATCCGGGCGACGACATCCCGATCATCAAGGGCTCGGCCCACCAGGCGATGATCGGCGAGTCGAAAGAGATCGGCGAAGACTCGATCCACGCGCTGATGAAGGCCGTCGACGAATACATCCCGACCCCGGCCCGCGCCGTGGACCAGCCCTTCCTGATGCCGATCGAAGACGTGTTCTCGATCTCGGGCCGCGGCACCGTGGTCACCGGCCGGGTCGAGCGTGGCGTGATCAACGTCGGCGACGAAGTCGAGATCGTCGGCATCCGCGACACCAAGAAGTCGGTCTGCACCGGCGTCGAGATGTTCCGCAAGCTGCTGGACCGCGGCGAGGCGGGCGACAACATCGGCGCGCTGCTGCGCGGCGTGGACCGTGACGGCGTGGAGCGCGGCCAGGTGCTGTGCAAGCCCGGCTCGGTCAAGCCGCACACCAAGTTCGAAGCCGAGGCCTATATCCTGACCAAGGAAGAAGGCGGCCGCCACACCCCGTTCTTCGCGAACTACCGTCCGCAGTTCTACTTCCGGACGACGGACGTGACCGGGACCGTGAAGCTGCCGGAAGGCACCGAGATGGTGATGCCGGGCGACAACCTGAAGTTCGAGGTCGAGCTGATCGCCCCGATCGCGATGGAAGAGAAACTGCGCTTCGCCATCCGCGAAGGCGGCCGCACCGTCGGCGCCGGCGTCGTGTCGAAAATCATCGCCTAAGCCTATTGCACTTCCCAAGGGCGCGCTGTAAGAGCGCGCCCTTCGAACCAACGAAACAGAACCTCTCGGGTGGGACACGCTGTCTCAGGCCGATGTTCTAAAAGGAAAACAGTGATGCAAGGTCAAACCATCCGCATCCGCTTGAAAGCGTTCGACTACCGCGTG
>NCJR01000140.1 GCA_002282555.1 Rhodobacterales bacterium 34-62-10 | reverse complement strand
GCCGCCAAGATGGGTGCCACCTTCCTGCATGGCGCGGCGGTCACGATCCACAAGGCCCAAGGGTCGCAATGGGAAAACGTGCAGGTTTTTGCCCCCGATCTTTACGCCGCCGCACGGATGGGCCGGTCCGAGGCGGGGCAGCCCCTGTGGAAGCGGCTCGCTTATGTGGCGATCACCCGCGCGCAGGAGCGGCTGATCTGGGTGGTGCGCAACCGGCTGTCGAAACCGTCAGGACCGCTGCGCGTCGATGACCTCAAGGCGATGACAGCCCCCGCGCTCAGCCTTGCGATGCAGGAGGAGGGAGAGGTATGACATCCATCATCATCACCGGGGCCAGCGCCGGGATAGGGGCCGCCTGTGCAACGGCCTTTCTGGACGCAGGCTGGCACGTGGGTCTGATCGCGCGCCGCCGCGCCGCACTTGAGGCTGTGGCCCAAGGCCATGACGCGGCGCATGTCCTGCCCTGCGACGTCACCGATCCCGGCGCCGTGGACGCGGCATTCAACGCCTTTGCCGCGCGGGTTGGCCGCCTGGATGTGCTTTTCAACAACGCTGGCAGCTTCGGTCGCGCCGCCATGATCGACGATCTGGGTGTCGATGAATGGCGGCAGGTGGTGGATGTGAACCTGCACGGCATGTTCCTCTGCGCCCGCGCCGCCTTCCGCGTGATGCGGGCGCAGGCGCCACAGGGCGGGCGGATCATCAATAACGGCTCGATTTCCGCCCATGCGCCGCGCCCCATGTCCGTGGCCTATACCACGACAAAACACGCGATCACGGGCCTGACCAAAAGCCTGTCCCTTGACGGGCGCGCCCATGACATCGCCTGTGGGCAGATCGATATCGGCAATGCCCGCACCGAACTGCTGGACGGGATCATCGCCGCCAGCCCCGGCAACCCGCCCCCCACGATGGATGTGGGCGATGTGGCCCGCGCGGTGCTTCAGATGGCCTCGTTGGGGCCCGAGGCGAATGTCCAGTTCATGACCATTCTGGCCACCAAGATGCCCTTTATCGGGCGCGGCTGACGCCCTGTTTCTTCTTGCTGCAAATATCCACAAGGGCGACCCGCGCCGCGGGCGCGCCGCCTGCAGGATCAGCCCTGCCGCAGCACCAGCCGGAAAAAGGCCGAGGCGCCCCAGCCCGCAAGGATGGCGATGGCCAGCGACATCAGCCCATAGATCAGCGGTTGCTGGTGGGCCAGCGTGAAAAGATACCGCTCAAGCCCGACTTTGCTGACGTCGATGACGGTCTGGTATTGTGCGACCACCTCACCCGCGCGGGTCAGGAAAATCCGGGTCTGATAGGCGCCTTCCGTCAGGTTGGCCGGCAGGCTGATCGAGGAGCGGAACAGCGTCTGCTCCTGCACCTCGACGCTGCCTTCCAGCAGCTTGTAAAGGTCGTTCTGGGTCCGAATACGGATCAGGGCATCGGTGAAGGTCTGCGCGTCATCGACGGTTTCGGGTGCGCCCACCGACCGGATCGCCAGCGGGATCGACACGCGGTGGCGCAGGTTCTCGGTCTGCGACAGCACCTCGTCCAAGGGGCCGCTTGTGGCCACCGCATAAAATGACGGGGCTCTGTCGATTTCGACCGCCTCGGTGTTGATCCAGATCCCCATGGCCCGGTCCTTGCGGCGGATCGTCAACGGGGTCGAGGGGCCTGCAATGGTGACGATCACGTCCAGATCGCCCTCGGGGATGGCCGTTTCCCGTTTGATCGCGCCGAAGATCAGGATGTCCGAGCCCGCGAAATTCGTGGTGATCGAGATACTGCTCTGGCTGAGGCCCATCACCACCTCTTCCGCCAGGCCCTGGCGCGGGCTGATCGCCGCGATGCTCAGCGTCAGTGTCAGCAGCAGATGGCGCAAACGGATCATGCGCCGCCCCCTTCCGCACCGATGGAATAAAGCTCGCGTGGCATCAGCAGCAGATCCAGCGCCAGCTTGCCGCAGACCGCCAGCACAAGGATCGCCAGCAGGATGCGCAATTGCTCGGCCCTCAGCTTGACCCCGATCCGCGCTCCGATCTGCGCGCCGATCACACCGCCCAGCAGCAGCAGCACGCCCAGAATCACATCGACGGTCTGGTTGGTGACCGCATGCAGCATCATGGTGAAGGCGGTGACGAAGATGATCTGGAACAGCGATGTCCCGATCACCACCTTGGTGGGCATGCCCAGCAGATAGATCATCGCAGGCACCATGATGAAGCCGCCGCCCACGCCCATGATGGCCGTCAGGATGCCGACACTGACCCCGATCAGGACCGGCGGGATGATCGAGATATAAAGCCCCGAGACGCGGAACCGCATCTTGAACGGCATCACATGCACCCAGTTGCGATGCCGCCGCTTGGACGCCGCAGCACTGGTGCCCGCCTTGCGCGCGCGGCGTGCCTTGCGGATCGCGGTCAGGCTTTCGATGAACATCATCGTGCCGATGATGCCAAGGAAAAAGACATAGAACAGCGTCACCAGCAGATCGACCTGCCCCAGCGCCTTGAGATAGTTGAACACCAACACGCCGATGCCCGCGCCGATCATGCCGCCGCCCAGCAGCACGGTGCCCATCTTCAGATCCACGGTCTTGCGCCTGAGATGGGCCAGCACAGCGGAAAAGGACGAGGCGACGATCTGGTTCGTCCCCGTGGCCACCGCCACAGCGGGGGGGATGCCGATGAAGAACAGCAGCGGGGTCATCAGAAAGCCGCCGCCCACGCCGAACATGCCCGAGAGCACACCCACGATTCCGCCCAGGCCCAGCAGCAGGTAGGCATTGACAGACACTTCGGCGATGGGAAGGTAGATCTGCATGGCTATCCCTAGCGCGCTGTGACTTCAAAAGGCAAGCGGAGCGGGGGCGATTTTCCCCGCAGGCCTGATCCTGGACGCAGAACTGGACTTATCCGTGACGCCTAGCGTTCTTTCACATAGGGTTCGCCGCCTGCGCGCGGTGGCACGGCCTTGCCGATGAAACCCGCCAGAATCACCACCGTCAGGATATAGGGCAGCGCGTCCATCGCCTGCACCGGCAGGGTGACGATGCCCAGATCAAGGTTCTGATAGCGCAGGGCGATGGCCTGCAAGAACCCGAACAGCAGCGTGGCATAAAGCGCATGCCATGGCCGCCACTTGGCAAAGATCAGCGCGGCCAGCGCGATATAGCCGCGCCCCGCCGTCATGTCCTGCACAAAGCCCGCCTGCAACGCAGTCGCCAGATAAGCCCCCGCCAGACCACACAGCAACCCGCAGATCAGCACCGCGCTGTAACGCAACCGCACGACCGAGATACCGGCGGTGTCCACGGCTTCGGGGTTTTCGCCCACCGCGCGCAGGCGCAGGCCGAACCGGGTGCGATAGAGGATCCACCATGTCAGCGGCACGCAGGCAAAGGCCACATAGACAAGGATCGAATGGCCTGAAATCAGCTCGGCATAGATCGGGCCAAGCACGGGAACCTCGCGCAGCGCCTCGGCGCCGGGCAGGGTGATCTGGCCAAAGCGCGCCTCGCCGGGCAGCGACGGGGTGCGGCCCCCTTGCTGGAACCAGCTTTGCGCGATCAGCACGGTCAGGCCCGCCGCCAGAAAGTTGATGGCCACGCCCGAGATCAGCTGATTGCCGCGAAAGGTGATGGCGGCCAGACCGTGCAACCCCGACAGCGCCAGGGATGCCACGATCCCCGCCCCCAGACCCAGCCAGACCGAGCCTGTGACAGCGGCGATGGCGGCGCTGAAAAAGGCGGCGGCCAGCATCTTGCCCTCAAGCCCGATGTCGAAAATGCCCGCCCGTTCACTGAACAGCCCGGCAAGGCAGGCCAACAGCAAAGGTGTCGCCAGCCGCACGGTGGAATCGAGTATTTGCAGAACGGTGATCAGCTCCATCACGCGCCCCTCCGCCGCAGGGCCATGAAGATGCGCTCCAGCGGTATGCGGACCATGTTGTCCAGCGCGCCCGTGAACAGGATCACCAGCGCCTGAATGACGATGATCAATTCGCGCGGGATGGATGTCCACAGCGCCAGTTCCGCGCCGCCCTGATACAGAAAGCCGAACAGGATCGCGGCCAGAAACACCCCGAACGGGTGGCTGCGCCCCATCAGGGCCACGGCGATGCCGATGAAACCCGCACCTTCGGTGGCGTTCAGGACCAGCCGTTCCGCCTCGCCCATGACGTTGTTGATGGCCATCATCCCCGCCAGCCCGCCCGAGATCAGCATGGTGATCACGGTGATCTTCGTGGGGCTGATGCCCGCATAGCGCGCGGCGGGTTCGGAATGGCCGAAGGCGCGGATCTCATATCCCAGACGGGTGCGCCAGATCAGCACCCAGACCAGCACACAGGCCAGAATACCGATCAGAAACGAGATATTGGCGGGTGCGGCCTTGGAAAAGGCGATCCCCAGCGGGGCCAGCAGGTCATGCAGGCTGGGCAGGTTCGTGGCCTCGGGAAAGCGCGCGGTCGATGGGTCCATGCCGCCGCGCGGCTTCAAGGGCCCGACCAGCAGCCAGTTCAGGAAGGCGGCGGCGATGAAATTGAACATGATCGTGGTGATCACGATATGGCTGCCGCGCTTGGCCTGCAGCACGGCGGGCATCAGCGCCCATGCCGCCCCGAACAGCGCTGCGCCCACGGTGGATGCGATCAGCGCCAGCGACCAATGCGGCCACGGCAGGTACAGACAGACCAAGGCCACGCCAAGCCCGCCCAGCATCGCCTGCCCCTCGCCTCCGATGTTGAACAGGCGCGCGTGAAAGGCCACGGCCACCGCCAGCCCGGTGAACATGAAGTTGGTCGCGTAATAGAGCGTGTAGCCCCAGCCATAGGTCGATCCCAGCGCGCCCTTGACCATCAGGTTCAGCGCGTTGATCGGGTCCTCGCCAATCGCCAGGATCACCAGACCCGAGATCACCGCCGCCAGCAGCAGCGAGATCAGCGGGATCAGCACCACATCGGCCCATTTCGGCATCCGCTCCATCAGGCGGCCTTTCCGGTCGACACGCCTGCCATCATCAGGCCAAGCTCGCGGGCGCTGGCATCTTGCGCCGCGACCTCGCCCATGATGCGGCCATCGAAGATGACGGCGATCCGGTCGGACAGGGCCATGATCTCGTCCAGTTCGACACTGACCAGAAGGATCGCCTTGCCCGCATCCCGCAGGGCGACGATCTGCTGGTGAATGAATTCAATCGCCCCGATATCGACGCCGCGCGTAGGCTGACCGATCAGCAGCAGGTCCGGTCCCCGCTCGATCTCGCGCGCCAGCACGACTTTTTGCTGATTGCCGCCCGAAAACGCCTTGGCGGGCAGGCGCGGGTTGGGCGGGCGCACGTCAAACCGCTGCATCTGGGCGCTCGCATGGTCTAGAATGGCGGAGTTGCGCATCAGGGGGCCAGTCGCAATCGCGGGGTCGCGGTGATAGCCGAAGACCGAGTTTTCCCACGCGGCATAGTCCATGATCAGACCCTTGCGCTGCCGATCCTCGGGCACATGGGCGATGCCTGCCGCGCGGCGGCTTTGCCCGTCGGCATGGGGGCCCGACAGATCAAGGGGCGCGCCGTTCATCCGCACGGTGCCCGTGGCGCGCATCATGCCGCCCAGCACCTCCAGCAGTTCGGATTGCCCGTTGCCCGCGACACCGGCCAGCCCCAACACCTCGCCCGCGCGGATGTTCAGCGACACGCCGCGCAGCCGTTCCACCCCAGCCGGGTCGATGACGCGCAGGTTTTCCACCTCCAGCACCGGTTTACCGGGGGTGGCGGGGGTCTTTTCGACCCGCAGCAGAACCTTGCGCCCCACCATCCGCCGTCATCTCGCCGCGCCGCATCACGCTGACGGTATCGGTGATCTCCATGATCTCGCGCAGCTTGTGGGTGATCAGGATGATCGTCTTGCCCTCATCCCGCAGGTTGCGCAGGATACGGAACAGGTGATCCGCCTCGGGCGGGGTCAACACGCCGGTGGGCTCGTCCAGGATCAGGATATCGGCCTGCCGATACAGCGCCTTGAGGATTTCGACACGCTGCTGCATGCCCACGCCGATCTCCTCGATCACCGCATCGGGATCGACGTGCAATTCATATTCTGTCGCCAGCGCTTTCAGTGCCGCACGCGCCTTGGCCAGACTGGGGCGCAGCAACCGGCCATCCTCGGCGCCCAGAATGATGTTCTCCAGCACGGTGAAATTCTCGACCAGCTTGAAATGCTGGAACACCATGCCGATGCCCGCAGCAATGGCGGCTTGGCTGTCGGGGATGGTGGTGGGGCGGCCTGCGATCAGGATCTCGCCCGCGTCGGCCTTGTAGAAGCCGTAAAGGATCGACATCAGCGTGGATTTACCCGCGCCATTCTCGCCGATGATGCCGTGGATGGTGCCGGGCATGACCCGGACGCTGATATCCTTGTTGGCCTGCACCGGGCCAAACGCCTTGGAGATGCCGCGCAACTCGATCGCGGGCACCTGTGCCTCGGGCGCGGCAGTGTCCTGCCGCGCCGCATGTGGTGTGTCTGCCGCCATCCTCAGAAGGTCAGGACCGGGCAGCTATCGTCGGAGGTGTAGTCATGCACCTTGATCTCGCCTGCGATGATCTTGGCGCGCGCCGCGTCAACGGCGGTTTTCATCTCGTCCGACACAAGGCTCGCGTTGTTTTCGTCCAGCGCATAGCCCACGCCCTCGGCCGCCAGATCAAGCACTTCGACGCCCGCTTCCAGATCGGCACCGGCTTTCATGACGTTGTAGACGGCGACATCGACCCGCTTGAGCATGGATGTCAGCACCTTGCCCGGATGCAGGTGGTTCTGGTTGCTGTCCACGCCGATCGACAGGATCCCCTCATCGGCGGCGGTCTGCAGCACACCCACGCCGGTGCCACCCGCGGCGGCATAGATCACATCCGCACCCTGACCGATCTGCGACAGGGTCAGTTCGGACCCTTTGACCGGGTCGTTCCACGCGGCAGGCGTGGTGCCGGTCATGTTGGCGATGATGGTGGCATCCGCGTTCACCGCCTTGACGCCCTGCGCATAGCCGCAGGCGAATTTGCGGATCAGCGGCACGTCCATGCCGCCGATGAAGCCCACGGTATTCGATTTCGACGCCATCGCCGCCATCATGCCCACCAGGTAGGAGCCTTCGTGCTCGGTAAAGCCGATCACCTTGACGTTGGGCAGATCGACATAGCCGTCGATGGTCACGAACATCGTGTCGGGATAGTCGGGGGCGACCTGCGCGATGGGGTCGGACATGGCGAAACCGGTGGTCACGATGGGGTTGGCCCCCGCTTCGGCAAAGCGGCGCAGGGCCTGTTCGCGCTGGGCTTCGGACTGCATCACGGTTTCAAGGTAATTCCCGCCGGTCTCGGCTTTCCAGCGTTCGGCGCCGTTGAAGGCGGCCTCGTTGAAGCTTTTGTCGAACTTGCCGCCCAGATCGAAGATCAGGGCTGGTTCGGCCAATGCTGCACCGGCGCTGAGCGCGGTGGCGGCGGCTGCACCAAGGAATGTCTGCATCAGGGTCATGGTCGTCTCCCGTGGGTTGGCGGCGGTGGTGCTGGTTCTGTCGCACCCCGTCCGGTGATCGCTCAGGTTTGATCAAATGCCAGTTTAGGACGCAGGGCCGGGGATGGGTCAACAGCAAACTGTCGCTTGACGTGGCTGTCCGCTCGGAATCGTGATGCGCGGGCGCGATGACGCTAGGTCAGGTCCCGGCGCAGGATCAGCGCATCCGCCGCAGGCCCGTCCGACCGGTCGTAATAGGCGCGGCGCAAGCCAACCTGCGCGTATCCGGCAGACAGATAGAGCCGGTGTGCCGGGGTGTTGTCGGCTGCGACTTCCAGAAAGGCGGTGACAGCCCCTTTTGCCTGCACCACGGTGTGAAAGCGGTCCAGCAGGGCGCGGGCAAGGCTGGTGCGACGGTGGTCAGGATGGGTGGCGATGGTCAGAACCTCGGCCTCGTCCGCGATGATCCGGGCCAGAATGAAGGCGCGGTCGTCACCAAGGGCGATCACATGCGGGCTGGTCAGCAAGGCGCTGAATTCGGCATATGTCCATGGCCGATCCAGCCGATAGGCGGCGGCATGGATGCGGGCCATGGTCGCGGCGTCAGGTGCGGGCGCGGGTGCGGCGTCAGTCAACGTCATCGGGCAGCATCACCGGGGATGCATCGCGCGCCGGGGCTGCGTCGGCGGCGCGGATGTATAGCGGCGCGGGCGCGGGCAGATCGATACCTTTTCGCAGCCGGGCGCGGGCGACCTGGGCCATGGCCACCACAAGATCGGCAGGGGCAGGCGGCAGGGCCAGCGGCAGGCCGATATCATGCGCCTCGTCCATGCTGACAAGTGCGGGGGCCACGCCTTCGGGCGCGATATAGACGCGGTCCTGCGGTGCGGGCACGGCGGCCAGATGCGGCAGGGTCGCGGTTTTGCGGATCGCGTCGAAGGTGCTGATGCCGATGGCGGGAATATCCAGCGCCAGCGCCAAACCCCGCGCGGTCGAGACGGAAATCCTGATCCCGGTGAAATTGCCGGGTCCGATCCCCACGGCCAGCGCCGACAGGTCCGACCAGTCCAGCCCTGCGCCTTTGATCACCTCATCCAGCAGCGGCACCAGACGCTCGGCCTGACCGCGTCCCATATCCTCGGACTGGCGCGCCAGCAGGGTCTTGCCGCGCAGCAAAGCGGCCGCGCAATGCGCGGCCGATGTGTCAAAGGCAAGGATGATCGGTTCGGGCGGGGTGGGTGTCACGGTATCCTGCCTTGCCAGCGGTCGGTTCAGACCGCGACAGGGCGGACTTCGGTCACCTCGGGGATGTAATGCCGCAGCAGGTTCTCGATCCCCATCTTGAGGGTCAGGGTCGATGACGGGCAACCGGCACAGGCGCCCTGCATGTGCAGATAGACAACGCCACGATCAAAGCCGTGGAAGGTGATGTCGCCGCCATCCTGCGCCACGGCGGGGCGCACGCGGGTATCCAGCAGTTCCTTGATCTGACCCACGACCACCGAATCCGGTCCGTCATGGTCGGCATGGCCGGATGCGGCCTTGGCGCCTGCGCCCATGACCGGCTGACCCGACTGGAAATGTTCCATGATCGCGCCCAGAAGGGCGGGCTTGATGTGGTCCCATTCGACATCCGCCGCCTTGGTCACGGTCACGAAATCGGTGCCGAAAAAGACGCCGGTGACGCCGCCGACCGCGAACAGCCGGGTGGCCAGCGGCGAGGCAGAGGCCCCGTCGGGGCTGGGGAAATCGGCGGTGCCCATGTCCAGCACGGTCTGGCCGGGCAGGAACTTGAGGGTGGCGGGATTCGGGGTGGATTCGGTCTGGATGAACATCGCGGCATACCTTTCGTGGTTGCTTAGGATATGCGCCCCGCGGGGCGATCTGTCAAGGTTTGGAACCGTTCTAAACTGTGCCAGTGCGGTCGGTGCTGTCGTCGCCTTGCATCGTTGTGGTGGCCTCCGAGGGCGAGGGCTCCGCCTTGGCCGCAGTCTTGGCGCGCTTGCGCCCGGACGCCTCCGGCTTGGCCTCCGGCTTGGCCTCCGGCTTGGCCTCGGGATTCCCCTCGGTTCTGGCCCCCTCGGGGTTCCCCTCGGCGGCGGGGGCCTCGGCCTGCGCCTGCGGCTTTACCTCGGCGCTCCCCTCGGCTGTCGCCTCGGACGTGGGCGACATCACAGCGGGCACCGCCTCCGGCTTGGCGGGGATCACCACACCGACCGAGGCAAGGATCGGTGCAGGGTCCAGCCCGCGCCGCCGCGCGCTGTCGATCACCGCCTCCTGCAACAGTTTGCTGCGCTTGAGCAGGCGGCGGAACCGCGCCTCGTCCAGCACCAGCAGGCTTGACGGCGCGATTGCGATCACCTCGGTCCGGCGCGGCTTTTGCATCAGGATCGCCATCTGGCCGAACATCTCGCCCCGGCCCAGTCGCCATGTCTGGCCTGCGGCCTGCAATTCAACCGCGCCCGAGGCGATGAAATGGACGTTGCGCGCCGGCGTGTCGCGGCGGATGATCCGGTCGCCCGCATTGACATAGCGGGTCACCAACACCCGGCTGAGGCGGCGCAGCGTGGCGTCATCCAGTCCCGAAAACAGCGGAAACTGCCGCACCAGATCGGATTTCTGCACCGCAAGGTCCAGCGTGGGCCGGTCATCCGCCTGTTTGCGCCGCGCGGCCACGTCCTGCACCAGCGCCATGTGCAATTCGGCCCCGATCAGCCCATCGGCGCGCATCATGTCATATTGCTGCTCTTCCAGACGCAGGGCGGAACGGCGGATGAAACGCCGCTCCAGTTCCTCGGCATAGCCGGGATATTGCAGGCGCATCCCGTCCAGACCCTGATCGACCTGCTCCAGCCGCCGATCCAGCAATTCGTGCAGCAGGTCGGCGATGCGGCGTCCGTGGATGCGGCGGATCCGGGTGTCGATGAAGCCATGCAGGTCGCGCAGGATCAGGCGCTGGGACAACAGGATCTCGAACCGGTCGGCGGTGCGGCGGCCCAAGGGACCCGACAGGCGCAGTCGGTTGTGCAGGAACACGGCGGCGCGAAACCACGGACCGTTGCCCAGACTGCGCCGTGCGGCCCGCTGATACCCGGTGCGACCCCCGCTGCGTGCCGCTTCGATCAGGCGGTCCGCATCGCTGAGGATCCGGTCGGACAGCCGCGACGACACGGCCCTTTCGCGAAACTGCGCAAGGATCAACTCGCGCTCAGCCCCCGCCAGCGCGATCAGCCCCAGCGTGACGCGGTTCTTGTCCGAGATTTCCTCGCCTTCCTCGGCATCCTTCACGGCCTTGTCCAAACGCTCGCCGAACCGCTTGGCCTCGGAGCGTACCGTCTCGCGGGTCAACTCATAGCTCTCGGTCGTGGTCGCCACATCCTCGCGCACATTTTGCAGCGCGACAGCGACGACCTGTTTCGACAGCGCCGCATCCAGCGCCGACAACCGGTCCAGCCCCAGCCGCTTGATCACCCAACGCAGCGTGGTGCCCTGCACCAGCAGGGTGAACAGCGTGAACCCGGTGGCAAGGATGCCGACCACGCGTTTGACCTCGACCGGCACGCGGAAGCTTTCGGTCACCGCCAAGGCCAGCGCCAGCGTGACCGCCCCGCGCAGCCCGCCCCACAGGATGGCGACGCGGTAGGGGCGTTCGACCACGGGCGACAGCCGGATCAGCGACAGAAACGGCATCAGCCCGAACAGGATGATCACGCGGGCGGTGATCGCGGCCAGGATCACGACCAGCACCAGCCCCAGATCGGACAGCCGCACCTCGGTCAGCAGGCGCGGGATCAGCAGCGCGGCAAGGATAAAGATCAGCGCCCCCGCCCAATGCGCCAGAAGGCCCCAGACCTCGCGCAGGTTGGTCCAGCTGCCCGGCGGCAACCGGCCCGGCCCCAGCAGGTTCAGCGTCAATCCCGCCCCCACCGCGGCGATCACACCAGAGGCGCCGACCATCTGTTCCGCCGCCACATAGGACAGATAGGGCAATGCGACCGAGATCGAGATGACCGCAAGCTCATGCTGCGAGACCAGCATCATCAGCCCCAGCGCGGCGCGCGCCATGACGAAACCCACCACCGCGCCGCCGATGATCAGCAGCGGAAACTGCGCCAGCGCGCCTTGCAGGGTCGGGTCGGGCACGCCCGCCATGACAAAGCCCATGAACAGACCGAACAGCGCGATGGCGGCGGCATCGTTCAGCAGGCTCTCGCCCTCGATGATCCGCGCCAGCCGCTTGGGGGCCGAGATCGAGCGGAAGATGCTGACCACCGCCGACGGGTCCGTGGTCGACACGATCGCCCCGATCAGCAGACAGGCCGCCAGCGTCAGGGGCGATGTCCACCACAGCGCATAGCCGATCACCAGCGTGGCCACGATCACCGCGACCACGGCCAGCACCAGAATGGGCACCCAGTCGTCCACCATCCGCCGCAGGTCCAACACCAGCGTCACCTGAAACAGCAGCGTGGGCAGGAACACATAGAGAAAGACATTGGACCGGATCGCGCGCGGCGAGCGCTACGGCTTCATCCGCTTCGGTTCGCGCGTCGATTTGTACCTGCCGCTCTCGGCGGTGCCGAAAGCAGCAGTCGGCGACAAGGTTTTTGCGACTTCGAGCGTGCTCGCCGAGCTCGCCTGACGTGGCT
>NCJR01000496.1 GCA_002282555.1 Rhodobacterales bacterium 34-62-10 | reverse complement strand
AGACACTTGAAGCATCAGAAAAGAGGTTCCCAATGGCTACCCAAACCACCAACCTGACCCACAGCAATGACACCCGCGCCCGTATGATGGCTCGTGTCGATGCTTTCTTCGCAACGTTGGGCCAAGGCATGAACGCCTATATGCACCGCAAGTCGCGGATGGACGAGATCATGGCGCTGAACGCCAAGACCGACGCGGAACTGGCCGCGCTGGACATCACCCGCGACGACATCCCGCGCTATGTGTTCCGGGACACGTTTTATCTCTGACGACAGTCGTGACACGCATGTCCTGCGGCGTGGCGCTTGACAGCGTCGCGCCGCGCGGACAAGCCTTGCGCCATGTTGGATCTGCGACCCGTCGGATATGTGATTGGCCTTCTGGTCGCAGCACTTGGCCTGACCATGATCCCGCCGCTTGCGGTGGATCTGGCCGAGGGCAGGGGCCAGTGGCCCGTCTTTGCCCAAAGCGCGATCCTGACCTTTCTGACCGGTTGCCTTGTCGCCCTCGCCTGCAGCAATGGCGCGCGTGAAGGGTTGAGCCTGCAACAGACCTTCATCCTGACCAGTGGCGTCTGGCTGGTGTTGCCGCTGTTCGGCGCGCTGCCCTTCATGCTGGGCGCGACCGAGGCCCGCTTCGTCGATGCCTTCTTCGAAGCGATGTCCGGCATGACCACCACCGGATCGACGGTGTTCAGCGGGCTGGATGATTTGCCCAAAGGGTTGCTGCTGTGGCGCGGCACCCTGCAATGGCTGGGCGGGGTCGGCATCATCGTGGTGGCCATGGTGTTCCTGCCCGAATTGCGCGTGGGCGGCATGCAGGTGTTCAAATCCGAAGCCTTCGAGACATTGGGCAAGATCCTGCCCCGCGCCAGCGCCATCGCCTCGCAGATCCCTATCTGATCCTCGGCATGAACGCCTTTGACGCCACGGTCCATGCCCTGACCACGGTATCGACCGGGGGGTTTGCCAATTACGACACATCTTTCGCAGGATATGCCGGCCCGATCGAATATGCGGCGACCGTTTTCATGATCCTCGCCGCGCTGCCATTTGTCCGCTATGTCCAGATCCTGAACGGCACGGCACGCCCCTTGTTGTACGACCGTCAGGTGCATTGGTTCATCGGGATCATCGGCGGGCTGAGTATCGGCACCGCCCTGCTGCTGACCAATGTGTTCCCCAACCACCCCGAACAATCCTTCCGCGAGGCGCTGTTCAACATCACCTCGATCATGACCGGGACAGGCTTTGCCAGCGTCGATTACATGGGCTGGGGCAGCCTGCTGGTGGGGATGTTCTTCTTCATCGGTCTGATCGGCGGTTGCGCCGGATCCACCGCCTGCTCGGTCAAGATCTTCCGCTACCAGATCCTGTTCTCCGCGATCAAGGCGCAGATCCGGCGCACGCAGATGCCTCATGGCGTCTTCATCCCCCGGTTTCAGGGTGAACCCATCACCGATGACGTGATGGACTCGGTGATCGCCTTCTTCGGCTTTTTCGTCCTGACCCTTGGCCTTGTGGCGGTGGCGCTGGCCCTGACGGGCCTGGATTTCCTGACCTCGATCTCCGGCTCTGCCACGGCACTGGCCAATATCGGCCCCGGCCTTGGCGACCATATCGGACCGGCGGGCAATTTCGCAGGGCTCAACGACACCGCGAAATGGATCCTCAGCTTTGCGATGTTCGTGGGCCGACTGGAACTGCTGGTGGTCTTTGCCGTCTTCACCCCCAGCTTCTGGCGCGCCTGATCACCCGGACACCCCGCACGACCCGCAGCAAAAAGGGCGACCCGCCGCCGGACCGCCCCCACGTCATGCGCGCGTGATCTGCCCCTCAGTCCCAGCAGCCGACCAGAACCGTCATCATGCTGGCCCGCCGCGTCAGCCCGACCGGATCGATGCTGCCCGCACCCTCGGCGCTGGCTGTCACCACACCCAGACGGTCCAGCAGCGCACGGATCGCACTGGCATCCACGCTGAAACTCACGTCCTGCGGCAACTGCCGCCCGCCAAGGTCCGGCGCGCGCAGCATCCCCAGAACCGCCCCGCCCGCATCGAATACCGGCCCGCCCATATCACCGGGCAAGGCCTCAAGCTCCAGCCGCTTCAGATCGGCCTCCCCGTTCAGCCCCTGCAACTCGGCCAGCCGCCC
>NCJR01000495.1 GCA_002282555.1 Rhodobacterales bacterium 34-62-10 | reverse complement strand
TTCGCACCGCCGAGGCCCGCCAGTACCTGATGCAGGCCCCTGCCGGGGCGGGTGAGGCCGTATTGGCCGAGACGGGAGTCGAGGGATTCTCGCTGCGCCGTGTGGCGCGCGAGGTGGGGGTCAGCCATTCGGCGCCGGCGCATCATTTCGGGGATACGCAGGGCCTTCTGGCGGCTTTGGCGGCGGAAGGGTTCCGGCAGTTTCTGGACGCGATGCAGGCGCGACAGGCGGCCTGCGACAGTCAGGACGCCGGGGAATTGCTGATCGCCTCGGGGCTGGGCTACCTGGATTTCACACTTGCCGCCCCTGCCCTGTTCAAGCTGATGTTCGGGTCGGACCGGGTGGATGTCTGCGACCCGGATCTGGATGCCTCGGCCGGGGCGGCCTTCGACCATCTGGCGCAGGACATTGCGCGGTTGCGCGGCACCTCACCCTATGAGGATGCGGCGGCGATGACGGATGTGATGGCGGCCTGGAGCATGGTGCATGGCTTTGCATCCTTGCTGCTGTCGGGGCGGATGCATCCGGTGCAGGAGATGGACCAGCCCGCGCGTGAGGCGTTTTTCCGGCAGGTCTTCGCCCGCGTCACAGGATGAACGCGGGCGAGATCTGTATGCGATGCGCTATCAGGCGCTGAGGCGGCTGATGACCACGGTGACTTCGGGCTTCTTGCCGATTTCGTCCAGCGCAGTCTGGCGGACGATCTTTTTCAGCTGCTGTTCCAGCTTGTCATCATCGGCCAGCGTCACCTCGGAGGCGCGGTTGATGAACTGGTTCAGATCGGCCTCCAACACATCGACCAGCGGCGCGCGGGAGCGGCCGGTCTGCGCCAGCCCCATGATCTCGCACCATGGCTCGCCCAGCGGCTCGTTCTCGTCATCAAGGATCAGCGTCACGGTGACATGCCCGTTCAGCGCCATGCGGATGCGGTCACGCACCACCCCGTCCAGCGCGCCGACCTGGGCGCTGCCGTCCAGATAGGTGCGGCCGGTTTCGACATAGCCCGCGACGGCGGGTTCATTGCCGCTGAGGTTCACCATCATGCCATTGGGCGCGAGGATCGACTGGAAGCGGTTGCCGCGGGCGATCTTGACCATCTCGCGCAGGTGGCGGTGTTCGCCATGCATCGGGATCACGATCTGCGGTTTCACCAGCTTTTGCATATATTCGATGTCGGGCCGGTTGGCATGGCCCGAGACGTGATATTTGCCGTTGCTGTCATCGACCACATCCACGCCCATTTCGCTGAACTGGTTGATGATGCGGATGACG
>NCJR01000139.1 GCA_002282555.1 Rhodobacterales bacterium 34-62-10 | reverse complement strand
CGAGGTCTCCGGAGAGACCGATCGACAGCTTCCTGGTTGGGCGGTCTGTAAACAGTTTATGCCACAGCGGGTTCAGGCCGGCCTTTTCAACAAGGCTGTTGGCATCGAGATAGGCGCCGGCATCGAAATTCTGGGACGGGCTGATCCGGGCGGCGCCAAGGCTGATATAGGCTTCCAGAACACTCTGGTTTGGGCGCCTGTCCGGCAGCAGTTGCGAAACGTGTGCCGGATCGAAATACGGGTTTGGCCAGGCGCCGGCCGCCTCACCATAAATCAGATAATGACAGAGTGGATTGACGGTCAGCGTATCCAGCGAAGGATACTGGCGCAGATAGAAGGCGGTATCAAAGAGCGGGCTGGGGTCTCGTTGTTCGCTGGCTCCATGGTTTAAATAATGTGCCAGAGGGTCTGAAACCTGTGAGGCGTCCAGATCCGGATAGTAGCCCAAATACCAGTCGCCATCGAACAGCGCGGTCTGCGAGAGGATGCGTCTGGCCGAAAGCATCGCCAAATGTCTGTTCATGAAGCCGGTCACCGAGCGGCCCGGCTTCAGGGGCGCGCCGGTCAGTTCAGACATACGGGAACGCTCCCAGCCCAAGGGGGCGCGGTGTCCCTGCAGGATCGTTCAGAAATGCCATTCTCAGCCCCCGCCTTTCCGCCAGTAAACCCGTCATCCGCTCAATGGCGTGTGCGAGTGTTCCGTCAATCTGTCCCCGTTCAACTTCAAATTGGTCAGCTGGAAAATTAGTTTCATCCAACCCCGCAAAGATGTCCATGCGAGCATAGAACATCGATCCTGCCACAAAAGCCGATTTCAGGACCATGTCCTGCGAAATGCCCAGATTTTCAGATACACGCCCCACATTTCCCGCGTTCGTGCCCATAAATTCGGCAGTCGACAGTATGTGGCCGGCCGGTGCCAGAACGCCCAGATCAGGATTTTCCGCGAAGGCGCTGATCGCTTGTTCCGGTCCGCCAGCGAGCAGCAGCTGATCATAGAGAACCGTCCGCCAGTGATTGCCGTCGGGCAAGTGCGGGCTCCGCTTGGTGTGGAGTTTCAGTATCAGAGTGGCGTTGTCATTGCGCATTGCTGAGAGCGAAGCGATGAACGGCGCTGCATCTCTGCCGCGATTGTCTGTGTTCAACAGAATGAACGGCCAGTCTGACGCTCTAAGTTTTGCCGCCACGTCGGCGACGGCTTCAGCTGGCGCAGTGACGTAAAGCTTTAGCGGCACACTGCTGGTGGCGAGGCGGCTGAGGATTTCGTCGAGGATCTCCGGATAAAATGCATGGACGGCCACAGCCAGCCACTCACTGCCGCGGGGGGCCGCTCCGCGTTGGTCCGCGATTTGTGGCCGCCGGGCAGGAGGGGGAAGGGGGCTTTCTGCCGCCGTATTGCTGACGGTCAGTTTCCAGACCTTGGAGGATGTGGTCGCAGGGGACCGGGCTTCGGGCAGAGAGCGGCCTGGCGGGCGGCCAGGTTTCAGAATTCTGCTAAGCCCCCGCAAGGGCGCCGTCAGTTTCCAGGACGTGCTCCGTTTATAGGCCAAACTCTCCGCCTGAGCCCGCTCAAGAGCCTGCTGCAGGTGCTGCACCGAAGCGGCCTGCTGGTCAGCCAGCACGGTCAGCCTGTCCGCCCTGGACTTTTCGGCCCGCTGAAATTGTTCTGCTGAGTCTCGTTCGGCCCGTATTGCCTGCGCCTGGCGTTCAAGCGCTTCCTGTTCCTGCTTCATCTGCTCCTTGAGCGAACCGATCTCCTCGGACAGAGCGTTGTATCCTGCAAGCGCAGCATCTCGCTGCATACAGGCTTCATCATGAGCTTGCTGAACCTCATCCCGGATGCGGTTGATTTCCGCCACAAGTGAGGCTTCCTGTTTCAGCTGAGCAGCCAGTGCATCTCGCTGAGTGCAGGCGTCGTCATGCGCCTGTTTTAAAGTGTCACGGATGCGTACAAGCTCAGCTTCAACGGCGATCTGATGGTCCAGCTGGGCCTTCAGTGCGCTGACTTCTGCGGACAGTGTCTGGTGTTGTGCTAACGCGGCGTCTCGCTGATTGCAGGCGTCGTCGTGCGCTTTCTGGGTTACGTTTCTCTCGCGGTCCATTTCGGCAGTTCTGGCAACCTGTTGGTCCAGCTGCACTTTCAGAATGCTGATTTCCGCCGAGAGAATTTCGCACTGTGCCAAAGCGGCGTCGCGTTGGTTGCAGGCGTCGTCATGTGCCTTCTGGACGATGTCTCGGATACGCTCATGTTCTGCGGCGAGGCCAGCTTGATGGGCGGCATTGGCACTGGCCTTTGCCAGCGCTCCTTCGAGCGTGTCGATTGCCCTGAACAGGGGGGGCAAATCCGCAAAGCGGTGGATTAGATCTTCAATATCGAGATCTTTGTTGGGAAGGCGGCCCGGTGCTGCCGGCTCCGCCATCGCCAGCAATTTTTCAAACAGGTCCGCCACGATTTCAGATGCGCGGCCTGACCGGCGCAGTTCGCGATCACTTATCAGCTGGTGGCGAAGGCCATCCTCAAGGAAATTGGTTTCATAATCTTGGATTTCCGGGGAATCGACCCCTGGAAACGGAAGGTCCAGTTTTTCGGCGATCCGTTGCAGCTCGCCGACAGCATTGTTCATCAGGTGGTCAAAACTGACAAAAACGCGCTGATGGCCTGCCGTGGCCCGGGCGGCGCTCAGCATGTGCTGCCCCCAAAGCGCGACCCCTTTCTCAATAACAATGCCGTCGCGCGCCCGCAGGGAGCGGGCCACAGCAAGGGGATTGCGAAGGGCTATCACAAAGCTGACGTCAACATCCAGGTCATCGAGAACACACTTCCAGAACGGCATCAGCATGCACAGTCTGGGGTCCTTCAACCCCAGCCGTTGTCTGCTGCGGAGCTTGGCCACAAGCATGGCCGTTGCCTCGGCCCGAAGGTCGAAATACTCGGGGCCCGTCAGCATCTCAGCAGGGATGCTTTCCAGCGAGCTCCACGACCGGCCTGCTTGGCCCAGAATGCGGTCGTTGAGGCTGACTATGTCAGCATCCTCGAAGAAGCCTTTCTCATTGTTTCCGCTCGCAGCGGGCATGAGTGATTCGCCGAGGTCTACGCCCAATACCTGCAGGCCGCGCGTAATCGCGCTTGTGCCCGAGCGGTGCATGCCAAGCACAATCACGAGCTTTGGGCGGCCAGGGGCCCCTGTGCCCGGTTTCTCCGAGGCAATTACTAAAGGTGGTGTGGTCAAGTTAAGCCCATGTTTATTATGGCGGGTGGCGAAACAGCGATACGGATAACGATGGCCGGTAGACGAAGCAACCTTCGCAACTCACCGCAGGCCGTGGAGGAAACGGTATAGCATGTGCCCGGTTTGGCTTGGCAGGCAGGCTGTGCAATGCCAACCATTGCCTTAACAATGTCATACACTTGTGCTTGAAAAATTGGGTGCTGCGGCCTAGTCACGTTGCGACTTGGATGAGTAACGTTCCTTGGAGGCGAGAGGGCTAATGCCTAAAGTAATTGTAACGGGCGGCGTTGGCTTTATCGGCTCGGCAGTGGTCCGGCATCTGGTTGCGGATCTCGGTGCAAATGTCGTGGTAATCGACAAGATGACGTATGCCGCCACGCGCGGGAGCATCGCTCCGGTGGAAGGAACAGGCCGGGTCAAACTGATTGTCGAGGACATCTGCAATCAATCCGTGATGGCGGAAATCATCGCTCGCGAAAAGCCCCAGCAGATCCTGCACCTTGCGGCTGAAAGCCATGTGGACCGTTCTATTTCAGGGCCTCAAGCTTTTGTTGAGACCAACGTGGTCGGCACCTACAGCATGCTTGAAGCGGCGCGGGCCTATTGGAATGGCCTGTCCGGCGCAGAGAAGGACAGCTTCCGCTTCCTGCATGTATCGACCGATGAAGTGTACGGTTCCCTTGGCGAGGACGGTCTTTTCACTGAAGAAACGCCTTACGACCCGTCCTCTCCCTACTCCGCTTCAAAAGCCGCGTCTGATCATTTGGCCAAAGCCTGGCAGCGCACCTACGGCCTGCCAGTTGTCGTGTCCAACTGTTCCAATAACTACGGGCCTTACCACTTTCCCGAGAAGCTGATTCCGCTGGTCACGCTCAATGCCCTCGAAGGCAAGCCACTGCCGGTCTATGGGAAAGGCGACAATGTTCGCGACTGGCTGTTTGTGGAAGACCATGCGCGCGCGCTGGCCCTGATCGCATCAAAGGGGCGCCCCGGCGAAACCTATAATGTCGGCGGGCGGAACGAGCGGACCAACCTGCAGGTTGTTGAGGCGATTTGCGACGAACTTGACCGAGTGCGCCCTGTTGCGCAGCCTCGCCGCAATTTGATCACTTTCGTTACAGATCGTCCCGGTCATGATCACCGGTATGCCATTGATGCAACGAAGCTGGAGACCGAGCTTGGCTGGCGCGCCCAGGAAAATTTCGATTCCGGGCTTCGCAAGACGATCGCCTGGTATCTGGACAATGAAGCCTGGTGGAGGCCCCTCCGGAATAATGTCTATTCAGGGCAGCGTCTTGGCCTTGCAGAAAAAGCAAATGCCTGATCAGGCAATTTATTCTGTTTAAAGAGTACAAGATGTCCAGATTAAACGTTCTCGTGGCAGGCAGAGGCGGGCAGGTAGCTCGTGCGCTTGCCGCTTCGGTGCCCGTTGATCGTGTCCAGGCCGTCTGCCTCGGCCGTCCGGAACTCGACATAAGATCCGCCGATCAAATCGCGCGCGTGATAGACGAAGCCGCGCCGGATCTGGTGATCAATGCGGCAGCGTACACGGCTGTTGATCAGGCGGAAAGCGAGCCGGATGAAGCCAGGCTCGTCAATGCGGCAGCGGCCGGCGTGCTGGCGCGGGCGGCCGCCGCCCGGGGCGCGCCTATCCTTCATCTCTCCACGGATTACGTGTTCAATGGCGAAAAGCCGGATCCGTATCTTGAAACCGATATGGTCAATCCGCTTGGAGTGTATGGCCGGTCCAAGCTCGAAGGCGAACAGCGCGTTGCAGAAAGCAATCCTCAGGCGGTGATCCTGCGCACTGCCTGGGTCTACAGCCCTTGGGGCAAGAACTTTGCCAAGACCATGCTGCGTGTTGCAGATAGCCGTGATGAACTGGCCGTTGTGCATGATCAGCGCGGAAACCCGACAAGCGCGAACGATATTGCAGCTGCCTTGTGGGCCATCGCGCTGCAGTATGCTGAAAATCCGAAGGCGATTGTTCCCGGTGTCTTTCATATGACAGGCGCCGGCGAAGCCAGTTGGGCGGAGTTTGCCGAAGAAATATTTGCCGTGAGCTCTGGCGCAGGCGGACCTTCGGCTCAAGTAAAACGGATCACGACTGCCGAGTATCCAACACCGACGCGGCGGCCCGCGAACTCTCGGCTGGATTGCAGCCGTCTGGCGGCGGTTTATGGGGTTGCGCTTCCGGATTGGCGGTCAAGCACCCGCAGCGTGGTCGAAGAGCTGGTAAAAACGAAAGGTTGGAGCGCATGAAGGGAATCATTCTCGCCGGGGGTAAGGGCACACGTCTGTACCCAATCACGCGGGGCGTTTCGAAACAGCTTCTGCCGGTGTATGACAAGCCGATGATTTTCCATCCGGTCACCACATTGATGATGGCTGGAATACGGGACATGCTGATTATTTCAATGCCGGAGGCTCTGCCGGCCTATCAGCGCCTTCTGGGCTCAGGTGAAGATTGGGGCATGAATTTCAGCTATGCCGAACAGGCTGAGGCGCGCGGCCTTGCTGAGGCATTTCTGATCGGGGCAGACTTTGTGCGCGGCGGTTCAAGTGCCTTGGCGCTGGGCGATAACATGTTCTACGGAGCGGGCCTGCGCGGAGACCTTCAGGAAGCTGGCCAACTGCAATCTGGCGCTGAGGTTTTTGCGTTCCAGGTAACCAACCCGAGTGAGTTCGGTGTTGTGGAGATCGACCGTCAGGGGAAGGCGCTCTCGATCGAAGAG
>NCJR01000494.1 GCA_002282555.1 Rhodobacterales bacterium 34-62-10 | reverse complement strand
GCGGTGAGCGCCTCGCAGTCGATGGCATGCACGACCACGCCCTTGCCGCGGAAGGTGATGCCCACGATCCGCTCGCCCGGCAGGGGCTGACAGCAGCGGGCGCGGTCGAAATTCTGCTCGGGGGACAGGCCGATCACGGCGCGTTTCGTGTCGATCTCGTCGCTTTGGTCGGAGATGAGGTCGGGATAGACCGCCCGCACCACGTCACGCGCGGTCAATTCGGCGCTGCCCAGCCGCGCCAGAACCTCGTCGCGGCCACCCAGACGCAGGTTGCGCGCGGCGGTTTCAAGCACCTTGTCGGTGGCTTTCTTGCCGAGATGTTCAAAGGCCGAGCGCGCCAGTTCATGGCCCAGCTTGATGAACCGGCCCCGGTCCACCTCGCGCAGGGCGCGGCGGATGGCGGCCTTGGCCTTGCCGGTGGTGGCGATTTCCAGCCATGTCGCCTGCGGGATCTGACCCTGGGCCGTGATGATCTCGACCGACTGGCCGTTCTTGATCCGGGTCCAGAGCGGCACGCGCATGCCGTCGATCTTGGCGCCGACACAGGCGTTGCCGATGCGGGTGTGGATCGCATAGGCGAAATCGATCGGTGTGGCGCCGCGCGGCAGCTTAACCACATCACCCTTGGGTGTGAAGCAAAAGACCTGATCGGAATACATCTCGAGCTTGACGGCTTCGAGGAATTCGTCGTGATCCTCCTCGGCGTCGAACTGTTCGGACAGGCCCGCGATCCATTTGGCGGGATCGACGGCGAAGGGGTTTTGCGTGCGCACGCCGTCGCGATAGGACCAATGTGCGGCGACCCCGGTTTCGGCCACGTCATGCATCTGGCGGGTGCGGATCTGCACTTCGACCCGTTTGCCGTCGCGCCCCGACACGGTGGTGTGGATCGAGCGGTAGCCGTTGGATTTCGGCTGGCTGATGTAATCCTTGAACCGGCCCGGCACGGCGCGCCAGCGTTGATGGATCACGCCCAGCGCGCGGTAGCAGTCTTCTTCCGAGGCGGTGATGATGCGGAAGCCGTAGATGTCGGAGAGGCGGGAAAATCCCATCTCTTTCTCCTGCATCTTGCGCCAGATCGAATAGGGTTTCTTGGCGCGGCCGAACACCTGCGCCTCGACCCCCGCCTTTTCGAATTCGGCGCGCATGTCGCTGGTGATCCGGTGGATCACATCGCCGGTTTCCTTTTGCAGCGTGATGAAGCGGCGCATGATCGAGGCGCGGCCTTCGGGGTTGAGCACCTTGAAGGCCAGATCCTCCAGCTCCTCGCGCA
>NCJR01000007.1 GCA_002282555.1 Rhodobacterales bacterium 34-62-10 | reverse complement strand
GCGTGCGATGATCGAGGCCGGTGTCAAGGAATTCGGTCGCATTGACGCGGTGGTCAACAACGCAGGCATCCTGCGCGACGGGTTTTTCCACAAGATGACACACGAGGATTTCGATGCGGTGGTGAAGGTCCATCTTTATGGTGCCTTCAATACCAGCCGCGCTGCCGCCGATTATTTCCGCGAACAGGAAGGCGGCGCTCTGGTTCACATGACCTCGACCTCGGGTCTGATCGGCAATCTGGCGCAGGCCAATTATGCGTCTGCCAAATTGGGCATCGCCGCCTTGTCGAAATCGATTGCGCTCGACCTGAAGCGGTGGAACGTGCGGTCGAACTGCATCGCGCCCTTCGCCTGGAGCCGGATGATCTCGTCTATCAAGACAGACACCCCGGAACAGGTGGCGCGGGTCGAGAAGATCAAGCAGATGACCCCTGCAAAAGTTGCGCCGATGGCCTGTTTCCTGATGAGCGACCGCGCGGCTGACGTGTCCGGACAAGTCTTTGCGGTTCGCAAGAACGAGATCTTCCTGTTCAACCAGCCCCGCCCGGTGCGGTCGGTTCATTCCGGCGAGGGCTGGACAGCGGATGAAATCGCCGAGCGCGCCATGCCCACGCTCAGATCGCAGTTCACACCGCTCGAAGTGTCGGCGGACGTCTTTTCGTGGGATCCGGTCTGATGGGAAAACGCAAGGAAAAGATTAGCTCGAACATCGCCTGGAGCACGCCGGACAAGATCTGCGTGCGGGGCCTTGATCTGCCGAACGAGATTCTGGGCCACATGAACCTAGGCGATCTCGCCTTTCTGCAACTGACGGGCCGCAAGGCCACGCCAGAGGAAAGCCGGGTCTTCAACGCCATCATCATCACCCTGGTGGAGCATGGCATCACGCCCTCGGCGCTGGCCGCGCGCATGACTTATATGGGCGCACCGGAATCGCTTCAGGCGGCGGTGGCGGCGGGACTGTGCGGGCTGGGCACGGTTTTTGTCGGCTCGATGGAGGGCGCCTCAAAAATGCTCTACGAGGCGCTGCCGCAGGACAGGCGCGGCACCGGCGCCGATCTGGATGCCATAGCGCTGGAAACGGTTGAGAAGTTCCACGCCCGCAAGGCCATCGTGCCGGGGCTGGGCCACCCGGTTCACAAGCCGGTCGATCCGCGCACACCGCGCCTGTTCCAGATCGCAGCCGAGAACGGCAAATCCGGTCAATACATCGAGTTGATCCAGAAAATTCAGGGCGTGGCCGAGGCGAAATCGGGCAAGATATTGCCGATCAACGCTACCGGTGCCATCGGCGCGATCTGCTGCGAATTCGGCTTTCCGTGGAAGATCGTGCGCGGCTTTGGGGTGATGGCGCGGGCCATCGGGCTGGTCGGCCATATCCTTGAGGAAAGCGAAAACCCAATTTCCTATGAGCTGTGGCAGCGTGCCGAGCAGGAAATCCTTGAAACCTCGGGACCGGGAGCGAAATAAACGATGCAGACATCAGCCCCCGACACCCATGGCGACCTGCGCGATGCCCTGCGCGCGCTTTGTGCACAGTTCCCGCCGCAATATCATCGAAAGTTCGGCGAGAACGAAACCTACCCCGAGGAATTTGTCGATGCGCTGACCCGCGAGGGCTGGCTCGCCGCGATGATCCCCGAGGAATACGGCGGATCGGGCCTGGGTCTGACCGAAGCCTCGATCATCATGGAAGAGGTGAACCGCTGCGGTGGCAACGCGGGCCACTGCCATGGGCAGATGTATAACATGGGCACGCTTCTGCGGCACGGCTCGGACGAGCAGAAGCAGAAATACCTACCCGCCATCGCCAGCGGCGCGCTGCGCCTGCAGTCCATGGCCGTGACCGAGCCGACGACCGGGACCGACACCACCAAGCTCAAGACTACAGCGGTCAGGAAGGGCGACCGCTATGTGATCAACGGCCAGAAGGTCTGGATCAGCCGCATTCAACATTCGGACCTGATGATCCTGCTGGCCCGCACCACACCGTTGAAAGATGTCAAGAAGAAGTCCCAGGGCCTGTCGATCTTCATGGTTGATCTGAAAGAGGCCATCGGCAATGGCATGGAGGTGCGCCCCATCGCCAACATGCCGGGCCACGAAACCAATGAAGTGTTCTTCGACAACCTGGAGATTCCCGCCGAGAACCTGATCGGAACCGAAGGCCGCGGATTTTACCACATTCTTGACGGGCTCAACGCCGAGCGCACGCTGATCGCCGGGGAATGTATCGGGGACGGATACTGGTTTGTGGACAAGGCCCGCGCCTATGCCGGCGAGCGTATTGTCTTCGATCGCCCGATCGGTCAGAATCAGGGCGTGCAGTTTCCTATCGCCAAGGCCTATGTGAACGTCGAGGCCGCCAACCTGATGCGCTTCGAGGCCGCAAGACGCTTTGACGGCGGGCAGGATTGCGGGGCACAGGCGAACATGGCAAAACTACTGGCCGCCGATGCCAGCTGGGAAGCGGCCAATGCCTGCATCCAGACTCATGGCGGCTTCGGCTTTGCGCGCGAATACGATGTCGAGCGCAAGTTCCGCGAGGCCCGACTGTATCAGGTGGCCCCGATCTCGACCAACCTCATCCTGTCCTATGTCGGCGAGCATATCCTGGGTATGCCGCGGTCGTTCTGAGGCCAGGGACCATGAATGAGATCGACCTTGACGCGCTGGCACCCTGGCTAGGACGCACTGAAACCAAAGAAGACGTCCTGACGCACGGTCTGATCGACAAATTCCGTGCCGCGTTCGGTCCGCATCTTTGGGGCGGAGCAGGTGATGTCCCGCTGGGGGTTCATTGGTGTATTGCCCTTGATACCGTGCCAGCTGCCGCCCTGTCAGACGATGGCCATGCCGCAAGGGGTGGATTTCTGCCCCCTGTCCCGCTGCCCGCCCGCATGTGGGCCGGCGGCGATGTTACACATTTCACGCCGCTGACGATCGGCGAAGCCGTCACCCGCCGCTCGGTGATCGGGGATATAACAGCCAAGCAGGGCCGCAGCGGAACGTTGGTCTTTGTGACCGTAGAACACGAGTATTCGAGCGGCGGCCGGCTTTGTATTCGGGAGAAGCAATCGATTGTCTATCGTGAGATTTCTGTGCCCCGCCCGGTCAAGAACGCACCTGCCGCGGTTGACCCCACTACGCTCAGATCGAGCCTTGCACCGGATCCGGTGCTGCTGTTTCGCTATTCGGCGCTGACGTTCAATGCCCATCGCATCCACTATGACCACGTCTACGCCACCGAAACCGAAGCCTATGCCGGGCTTGTTGTGCATGGCCCATTGCAGGCGACGCTTCTTCTGAATCTGGCGGCGGAAGCCTTGAAGTCGTCGCCCCACCGGTTTTCTTTCCGGGGACTGGCACCGCTGACCCTGCCCTGCGAATTGCAGTTGCATAGTGAAGGGGCCGAAAACTCCGGAACCGTCTGGTGCCAGGATCAAACCGGTCTTCGAAGCTTTACCGCAGAATACGCGACTGTCTGAGCGGTTCTGCTTGGCGGCGGATTCAATTGTTGATTTAACTTTCTAACATATGTTAGGTATCAGAAAGCGGCTTGGCACCTCCGGCAAGCAGCCCTCTGAAATAAGAGGTGGGAGGAGAAAAATGCGAGGAAACCTCGTCACTTGCGGATCACCGTTCGGTCAGGTTATGTGCCGTTCCATGGGCTGTCGGCAAAAGGCACGGGCTGAGTCATGACCACGAATGGGGGGATCGTCACATCGCCGCTTGCTGTGCGCAGTGCAACTTTGAAATTTGGCGGTGTGACGGCGCTCAACGATGTGAGCATTACCGTGAACGACGATGAATTGCTTGCGATCATCGGTCCGAACGGTGCCGGAAAAACATCACTTCTGAACGTTACTGCGGGTTTCTATCGTCCGCAGAAGGGCCGTGTCGAGTTGTCCGGGCAGGACGTTACCGGCCTGCGTGTAGACCAGATCGCCCGGCGCGGACTGGCGCGTACGTTTCAGGGCACCCATCTCTTTGCCGGGCAGACCGTGGTGGAAAACATCATGATCGGTCGTCACATGCTGATGAAATCGAATGTGATCCAGGCCTTTTTCCAGTTTGGGCTCGTGATGCGGGAGGAATCAGAGCATCGCGAAGCCGCCGAAGAGATTATTGACTTTCTGGAGATCGAAGCAATCCGCAACCGGCCAGTGGGCACATTGGGCTACGGGCTGCGCAAACGTGTCGATCTGGGCCGCGCATTGGCGCAGGAACCATCCATCCTGCTGATGGATGAACCGATGGCTGGCATGAACTCGGAAGAGAAAGAAGACCTCGCGCGCTTCATTCTCGATGTGCGCGAGGCGCGCAAGATTCCAGTGGTTCTGGTCGAGCACGACATGGGCGTTGTTATGGACCTTGCTGACCGGATCGTGGTGCTGGACTTCGGGCGAGTCATCGCCGAAGGCACGCCCGAAGAAATCCAGAAGAACCCGGCTGTGATCAAGGCATATCTGGGTTAGCGGGATGACAAAACAACGAACAGCAATGGTCTTTTCAGACCCGGCAGTGACACACAGCGAAACCCTGCCGCAGGTTTTGCTCGCGCGTGCAACGTCCATGCCGAACAACCTCGCCGAACGCCACAAGCGCCTGGGCATCTGGCGGGAATTCACCTGGGCCGATGTGATTGACAGAGTTCGTGCCCTGGCTCTCGGGTTGGAGAACCTGGGCCTGTCGGCGGGCGAATCCGTCATGTTGATCGGGGAAAACGAACCCGAACATTTCTGGGCTGAATACGCCGTTCAGTCATTGGGCGGCAAAGTCCTGTCCGTCTATCCGGATCAGAACGCCGAAGAGATCCTGTATCTGGCCGAAGACTCGCAAACGCGGATTTTTCTGGCGCAGGATCAGGAGCAGGTCGATAAATGCATCGAGATCGCGGGCAAGTACTCGGGTGCCTTGGCGATCGTTTACTGGGATGATTCTGGTCTTTGGAGCTATGATCATCCCCTTTTGCATTCATTTGAAAGCCTTAGCGCGGCAGGACGTCAGATTCACGCCAAGGAGCCTGCCAGATTTGAAGAACACGTCAAACGCGGACGGGCGGACGATACCGCCTTGCTGTCCTATACCTCCGGGACCACGGGAAAACCGAAGGGCGTTGTCATCAGCTATCGTTACCTGTTCGACAACTGCTCACGTGTGATGGGGGCAATCGAAATCGCGCCAGGCACCGAATACTTGACGTACATTTCGCCTGCCTGGGTCACGGAACAGATTTTCGGCCTGTCGATCGGTTTGATCGCGCCCATGGTCGTCAATTTTCCCGAAGGCCCCGAAGATGTGCTGACCAACATCCGCGAACTGGCGGTTGACGCGCTGGTGTTCAGTCCGCGCCAGTGGGAAAACCTTGCGTCGATCGTGCAGGCCCGGATGTTGGGCGCGGGCAAGTTCCGCAACTTGATGTACAATTGGGGTATGAAAGTCGGCCGTGACGTTTATGTCGAACGCTTGGAAGGGCGCAGTCCCAGCCTCGCCTCGCGCCTGCGACTTCCCTTTGCCGAGGCGCTGGTGCTGCATCACCTGCGCGACAATTTGGGCCTTGGCAAGGCAAAAAATGCGATGAGCGGCGGTGCTCTGATGGCCCCCGAAGTCTTTCGCATGTTCCACGCCATGGGGGTCAAGCTGCGCAACGTCTATGGCGCGACCGAAATCGGCCTTCTGACCGCGCATGTCAGCGAAAGTTATCAGCTGGAAACAAGCGGCAGCTGGATGCAAAGCAATACCGCTTATGGCGATCCGTTGGAATACCGCATAACGCCGCAAAGTGAGTTGCAGGTCCGCGGCGGCTCGGGCTTTGGCGGATATTATGGCAAACCGGACGAGACCGCCGAGGTGCTGACCGAAGACGGTTGGTATGCCACCGGCGATGCGGTTTCGATGACCGATGACGGAGAGCTGGTATTCTACGACCGCGTCAAGGACATGCGCCGCCTAGCGAACGGCCACAGTTATCCGCCGCAGTTTATCGAAACACGGCTGCGCTACAGCCCCTACATCAAGGATCTTATGACGCTGGGCGACGAAACCCGGGATTTTGTCGGAGCGCTGATCAATATCGACATGGAGGTCCTCAGCCGCTGGGCCGAAGAGAACAATATCAGCTTCTCGACCTATACCGACCTGTCGCAAAAAGCCGAGGTTCTGGACCTTATCAAAGGCGAGGTTTCGCGCATCAACGCCTTGCTGCCCGAAGGTTCTCGGGTCGTGCGGTTCGCGAATTTCCCCAAGGAACTGGACCCGGACGAAGGCGAGCTGACCCGCAGCCGGAAACTCCGGCGCGCATTCCTGGAAGATCGGTATGCCACGCTCGTCGAGGCTATTTACAGCGGTGCCGACAAGATCGACCTTGAGATTGCCGTTACTTATCAGGATGGCCGCCAGGGCGTGCTCAGGGCCGAGGTGCGTGTATCGGATGTCGAGAGCGGATCGAAGGCTGCCGGGCGGCGGTCGCAAATTTAAGGGAGGTCGGCAAAAATGGTCTATTTCATCAATGACATCATCACCGGGGCCTTGATCGGCCTGCTTTACGCGCTGGTGGCCATGGGGTTCGTCGTGATCTACCGCGCTAGCAAGGTGTTCAATTTCGCGCAGGGCGAACTGGTGATCATCGGCGGTTTCATCGTCTGGTTCACAACCATGCAGCTCGGCCTGAGCCTGTGGCTGTCGATCCCGCTATCCTTGGTTCTTGCGGGTCTTGTCGGCTATCTGATCGAACGGATTTTCCTCACCAAGCTGATCGGTGAATCGGTGTTCTCGATGGTGATGGTGACTGTCGGCCTGCTGATCCTGCTGCGTGGCGTCGTCCTGCTGCTGTTTGGGGCTTCCGTCCGGCCATTCCCGATCATCTTTCCGCTGAAGCCGCTCTTACTCGGCGATATGCTGATTCCGATGAACTTGCTTATCGGGGGGATCATCACCATCGTTGCCGCCGTTGGCCTGTCCTGGTTCTTCAACTGGACCCGTTCAGGCCTGCGGATGACGGCAGTGGCCGAAGATCACGTCGTCGCTGCTTCGATGGGGATTTCGGTGAAAGGCTCTATTGCCTTTGCCTGGATTCTCGGCGCAATCCTGTCCACGATAGGAGCGATGATCTTCCTCAGCGGCAAGTCGCTGACCTTTCTGGCCTCGGATATCGGTTTTGCGGCACTGCCGGTTGCATTGTTCGCCGGGTTGGAGTCGATCGGCGGACTTGTCCTGGCGGGAATCATCATCGGTGTAATCCAGAGCCTGACCACCAACTACCTCGATCCGATCATCGGCGGCTCGCTCGGCAGTGTCGTGCCCTATATCATCATGCTTGCCATTCTGCTGATCCGGCCCACGGGTCTGTTCGGCTGGCGCACAATCGAGCGGGTTTAATTCATGGATCCTTCCGGCATTTTTCCCACAAGCTATCGCGCCGACAGACGTCTCGTGCGCACGCGCTGGCAGGCGGTTTGCCTGGCGCTGTTCCTCGTGGTTATGCTGGCGATGCCCTATCTTGTGAGCGGGCGTATCATCGCCGTGCTGAACATGATGCTGATCAGCGCCGTGATCGCCGTCGGACTCCAGATTTGCACCGGCTATGCGGGCCAGATCAATCTGGGCCAGGCCGCATTCATGGGGGTGGGCGCCTATACCGCTTCGATACTGGCCTCCAAGACCGGTCTCACGTTCCTGTTGACCATACCGTTGGCCGGGTTCGCGGCTGCGCTGTTCGGCTTTCTCTTCGGTTTGACGGCGACTCGGATCAAGGGGTTCTATCTGGCGCTGACGACTCTCGCGGCACAGTTCATCTTTCATTTTGCAGTCCTGAACCTGCCATCCTCCTGGCTAGGTGGCTCAAATGGAGTCACCGTGCCGGCAGCAGAGATATTCGGGCTGCGCTTCGTCACCGAGACCCAGCAATTCTACATGAACCTTGCGGTTGCCGCGATCATGATCGCAGGCGCGTTCGGGATCATCCGGTCGCGCTTCGGTCGCGCCTTCATCGCGGTCAGGGACGATGACGTGGCCGCAGGCATCATGGGGATCAATGTAGCGGCTACCAAGGCGAATGCCTTTCTGATCGGCGCCTTCTATGCTGGCGTCGGCGGGGCACTCTGGGCCTACATGATCCGCTTTGTCGGGGTCGATCAATTCACCCTGTTCCATTCCATCTTTTTCGTGGCGATGATCATCGTCGGTGGAATGGGGTCGATCGTCGGGGCGCTGGTCGGTGTCTTCGTCATTCGCACCATCCAGGAAGTTATTGCCACAGTCGGCCCGAATATCGCCGATTCCGCCTCGTTTCTGGGAGGCGATATCGTGTTCGCGGGCATGAACGTCATTCTTGGTGGCGTGATTGCCTTGTTCATGATCCTTGAACCCAAGGGGGTGATGCACCGCTGGAATATCCTGAAATCGTCTTATCGTATCTGGCCGTTCCCCTATTGATTTCGGGGCGGTCTATAACCTGGGAGGAGAATGAAAATGACATACCTCAGCAAATCGGGCCTTGGGGGGCTGCTGGCCGCCGGAACGCTGGCGCTCGCCACGGCGCTACCAATGAAGGCACAGGCGGAGACCACATATAACCTTGCGCTTCTGTCGGACTTTTCTGGCCCCTATGCCGACATCATGCCGATCTTGGCCTCAAGCCGGGAGGTCGTTTTCGACTGGTGGAACGCGACCAGCGGCAAGGAACTCGGCGTCAAGCTGAACTACAAGAACTACGAGACCCGATATGATGCCGCACAGGTCGCCAGCCTGTGGCCCGGAATCAAGTCGGAGCTGGCGCCGATCGCCGTGGTCGGCCTTGGCGGGCCGGACGTGGCGGCCCTGTCCGAACGCTTACCCGAAGACAAGATCCCGATGTTCATGGCCACGGCCGCCTATGGCTTTGCCTGGCAGCCCGATTCCTGGATATTTAATCCGCGCCCGACCTATTCGCATGAAGCCGCAGGCTTTCTGGCTTGGATGCGCGAACAGCGTGGCGGCGACGAACCCATAAAATTCGCGGTCCTGTCCTCCGAGGCATCCCCTGCCTATGTCGATATGGGAAAGGGGCTCGAAGTCTATGCCGAAGAGCATCCCGAGGCCGCCGATTTGGTTGAGGTCATCTATACCGACGTGCAGCCGACCGACCTGACCGCGCAAATGCGTCGCGTCGCGCGGTCGGGGGCCGAAGCGGTGATCATCCAGACCAACACCTCGATCGTGGTCGCCGCGAAACGCGGGTTGCAGGCCAACGGGGCCGACATCCCGATCATGATGAGCTCGCATAACGGGCTGCCTGCCTCGGGCAAAGCGCTTGGCGGGCTGGCGCAGCTTGAAGGCGACTTTGAGGCCTACGGCATGGTGATCGCGGCCGATGAGGACACAGAAGCGCGGCAGTTCTACCAGACCCTAGTTTCGGATTACGGGCTCAAGGCGCCCTGGAATGTCGTGACGGCCATGGGGATTTCCCAGGCCCTCTATACCGTGGCCGTGATCGAGCACGCGATCGAGGAGAACGGTGCCGAAGGTCTGACGGGCGAGCTGGTGCGCGAGGCGCTCTTTGCCAAGCCGATCACCTCGGAGGAAACCCATGGCTTCCTTCCGAGTCTCACTTTCACCCCAGAAGCCCCCTTTCCTCTGAAAGGACTCAAGGTGAACGTGGGCACGGTTAAGGACGGGAAGATCACCATCGCGGCGACCGGCGTCGATGTTCCCGATTTGAGCAAGTGGTGAACAAAACCCGGGCACCGCGATCGTGGTGCCCGACCCTTTCTCTGGATCCGGACCCGAAGTTATGCTCGAACTCAATAACGTGGAAGTGACCTATTCCGACGTCATTCTGGCGCTCAAAGGGATCTCAATGACCGTGCGCGAGGGTCAGTGTGTTGCGCTTCTCGGTGGAAACGGGGCAGGGAAAAGCACGACGCTCAAGGCGATTTCCGGAACTCTGAAATCCGAAGACGGAACCGTGTCCGCCGGTTCGATCGTCCTGAACGGCACGCCGATTCAGAACATGGAAGCGTCGAATGTGGTAAAGAATGGCCTTATCCATGTGATGGAGGGCCGACGCGTGCTGCGTCACCTGACATCGGAACAAAACCTGATTGTCGGCGGGCATATGGTGACCAATTCCACCGAACTGAAAAACCGTCTGGCTCATGTCTACAGCCTGATGCCGCGTCTTGCGGACCTGCGCAACCGCACCTCGGGGTTCATGTCCGGCGGTGAGCAGCAACTGCTTTTGATCGGCCGGGCCATGATGGCGAGGCCCAAGATCATCGCCATCGACGAGCCGTCGCTGGGTCTGGCGCCGATGATGGTCCGTGACGTCTACGAAGTTCTCAAACAGCTCAAGCGCGAAGGCACGACCTTCTTTCTTGTTGAACAAAACAGCGCCGCCGCCCTGTCGATCGCCGATTACGCCTATGTGATGGAAAACGGGCGCATCGTCTTGGATGGCCCCGCCCACAAGCTCGCCGGCAACGAAGACATCAGAGAATTCTATCTTGGTGTCACCGCCTCCGGTGAACGCAAGAGCTATCGCGAAATCAAGCATTATCGGCGCCGCAAGAGATGGCTCGGATAGGAGGGGAAATACAATGACTGAATTGCTGGACATCAAGGGTCATACCGCACTTGTAACCGGGGCCGGACAAGGCGTGGGTCGTCAGGTCGCGCTTTATCTCGCCGAACATGGCGCGGGTGCCGTTGTGGTCAACGATTTCCACGCCGCGCGGGCCGAAAGCGTCGCGGCGGAAGTGGAAGCGGCTGGTGCAAAGGCGCTACCGATGGCCTTTGACGTGTCGGATTTCGATGCTGTGGGCGCGGCCTTTTCCGAGGCGCAGCGCGTCTTTGGTAGCGTGGAAATTCTGGTCAATAATGCTGGTAATGCCGGGCCGACGTCACGGCTCGACGATCTTGTACCGTTCTGGGAATCAAACCCCGCCGAATGGCGGCGCTGGATGGCCACCAATTTCGATGGCGTGCTGAACTGCACCCGCCACGCCATGCCGATGATGGTCAAGGGTGGCTACGGACGCATCGTGACGGTCATTTCCGACGCAGGCCGGGTGGGCGAGCCGCACCTGGCGGTCTATTCCGGTGCCAAGGCCGGGGCGGCGGGCTTCATGCGCGCCATTGCAAAGGCCGGTGGCCGGTTCGGAGTTACCGCAAACTGCGTCGCTCTAGGCGGCACCAGAACCCCGGCGGTCGCCGATCTGATCCCGGATGCGGAGACCGAAAAGCGGGCGCTTTCGCAATATGTAGTCCGGCGGCTGGGTGAGCCGGAAGACGCGGCAGGCATGATCCTGTTTCTTTGCTCGGATGCAGCAAGCTGGATCACCGGCCAGACCTATCCGGTGAATGGCGGTTATTCATTTGCTTGCTAGAGCCGAATATGGGCAGTCGCAATCAATTGGGGCCGCCCTCGAACAAGCGTTTATTATCGGCGCCGATCTCCGGCGGCAGCCCCGAAATCTCGGTTTCGAAACCGTCGAATTTCAGGGGTTGGACCAGAAAAGTCTCTGTCTTGCCGCCATCGTGCGCGATGGTGCGCAGCAACCGGCGGGCGCGCACATGCGGATCGTTCATGGCCTCGGCCAGCGAATTGACAGGGCCCCAGGGTACGCCGGCCTTGTCAAAGAGACCGCCCCAGTCCGCGCGCGTCTTGCCGACAAGAACCGCCGCAATCTCCTCCCGCAACTCGTCCTTGCGCGTGACACGGTCGCGGCTTTTCATCCCGGCGAGGTCCGGTTTGTCGATCGCCTCGCAGAACGGATGCCAGAACCAGTCCTCATGCGCGATGGACAGCGTCAGCAGTTTGCCGTCCTTGCAGGTGAACACGCCATAGCCCGGCTCAGAGATGAACTCGCCCAGCGGCGTGCCATTGGCCGCGGGCACAAGGAAGGCCGTGAGCATCGAGACCACCGCATCCGTCATCGAGACATCGACGTAACGGCCCTGCCCCGTCCGCTGGCTGGATACCACAGCCGAGAGGATCGCGATCGCCGCAAACAGCGCGGCGCCGATATCCGCAAGCGGCAGGGTCGGCACCGGCCCCGGTTGCCCGGCCTCGGCCTGATCGGCCAGAAGACCACCGACGCCTTCATAGCTGAGGTCATGCCCCGCCCTGTCGCGATAGGGGCCGTCTTGCCCGTATCCCGAGATCGACACATAGACCAGCCGCGGATTGATCTTGCGCATGTCCTCGAACCCGGCGCCAAGTGCTGCCAGCTTGCCGGGGCGAAAGCCTTCGACGATGACATCGGATTTGCTGACCATCTCACGAAACCGCGCGATCCCCTCCGCGGATTTCAGATCGAGCGCCACGCTGCGCTTGCCCCGGTTGAGCGCCCGAAAAAGCGGCGGAAACTGCCGCGCGGGATCGCCGACGCCGGGCCGTTCGACCATGATCACCTCGGCACCCATATCCGACAGAAGCATCGTCGCGTAGGGTCCGGGGAATTGTTCCGCGAGGCTGAGGATTTTCAATCCGGCCAGTGGTGCAGTGCTCATATCAGGCTCCAGGTCTTGTTTCTTCCGCGCGCGTATCCAGCTCAGTGCAACGCAATCCGCGCTAAAAGGCAAGCCCAACTCAGCAAATGTTGTTTTTATTCCGAGGGTTACAATGACTGAAACACCCAGCACCCTTACCGTCGAACGTGTGGCCAGAACCGAATGGATTGCCTTCCAGCGCACCGAGCAGTTGAACGCCATGTCGATGCAGATGCTGCGCGATATGACAAATGCGCTTGAAGCCGCGATTGCCGACGACGCCGTTCGCGCCATTGTCCTGACCGGCTCGGGCCGCGCGTTCTGCGCGGGGGCCGATCTCAAGGAAGTGGCCAGCGCAAGTCACGAACCCGGAGAGCCCGACCTGCTCGACCTGGTCGAGCACACGTTCGGGCTGATACGCCATGGCCCCAAGCCTGTGATCGCCGCCGTCAACGGGCTGGCCATGGCGGGCGGGCTGGAAATGGTGATGTCCTGCGATCTGGTCTTTGCCGCCGAAAGCGCGCAGATGGGCGATGCCCATTCCAATTTCGGTGTCTTTCCCGGTGCGGGCGGCGCGGCGATCCTGCCGCGCCGGGTCGGACTGAACCGCGCGAAGTACCTGCTCTTCTCGGGCGAAAATGTCTCGGCACGGGAGATGATGGAGTGGGGATTGGTCAACAAGGTGGTTGCGGACGCCCAGCTTCGCGAGACGGTGCAGGCCTTTGCCGACAAGCTGTCCGACAAAAGCCCGGCCGTGCTGCGCCGCATGAAGTCGGTCGCCAACCGGTCGCTGAACGTAGACGAGCCTGCCGCGCTCGCCGAAGAGATGCTAAATCTGCGCGCTCATATGCGATCCTGGGACATGCACGAAGGGCTGGCGGCGTTCAATGAGAAGCGCAAGCCTCGGTTTCGCGGATACTGATACAGGAGGACGAATGATGCAGGACATATATGTCATCGGCGTCGGCATGACGCCGTTCGGAAAGTTTCGGGACAAGTCCATCAAAGACATGACCCGCGAGGCCGTCACCGGCGCTCTTGCCGATGCCGGACTCTCGGCAAAGCGCATCGAAGGCGCGTTTTTCTCGAACGCCGTGCAGGGCCACATGGAGGGCCAACACATGATCCGCGGAGAGATAGCGCTGCGCGAGATCGGCATTCAGGGCGTTCCAGTGGTGAATGTCGAGAACGCCTGCGCCAGCGGCGCGACTGGTTTCAAGCTGGCGGTCGATTTTCTCAAGGCCGGCAACGGCGATTGCTGCCTCGCCGTGGGTGCGGAAAAGATGTATTCCGATGATCGCGCGCTGATGTTCTCGGCCTTCGACAGCGGCTGGGACGTGAGCAATGGCGAAGCGGTCGCGCAGCGCCTGGCCGATCTGGGTGCCGGGGTGGAGGAACCCGAAGGCTCGAAATCGTCCAAGCCATATAGCGTGTTCATGGATGTCTATGCCGGCTTCGCGCGGCTGCACATGAAAACCTTTGGCACGACACAGGAACACTTCGCGGCCGTGTCCGCCAAGAACCACGGGCACTCGGTACATAATCCGCTGGCGCAATATCGCGACAGCATGAGCATTGATCAGGTGCTCGCCGCGCCGCCCATCACCTACCCGCTGACCCTTCCCATGTGCGCCCCGATTTCCGACGGAGCGGCGGCGGCGGTGCTTTGTACGGGCGAGGGCCTCAAACGGCTGGGCATCGACCGGACCCGCGCGATCAGGGTCAAGGCAGCGGTCCTGCGCTCGGGCACCGACCGCGCGCCCGAGGATCACGAAAACCACCTGACCCGCCTTGCCGCCCTGCAAGCCTATGAACAAGCCGGGCTTGGCCCCGATGACATGTCCCTCGCCGAAGTGCACGACGCAACCGCCGTGGGCGAGGTCATCCAGATAGAGAACCTGGGCTTTGTCCCGTTCGGCGAAGGTGGCCCGGCCAGCCTCCGCGGCGAGACAACGATCGGCGGGCGCATCCCGGTGAACACCTCGGGCGGGCTGGAATCCAAGGGCCACCCGGTGGGTGCCACCGGGATTGGCCAGATATTCGAACTGGTCACGCAACTACGCGGCGAGGCTGGCGCACGCCAGGTTGACGGCGCACAGAACGCCATCGCCGAAAATGGCGGCGGCTTGCACGGCGTCGAGGAAGCCGCCGCCTGCGTCACCATTCTGGGCCGCTGAAACAAGGAAAAGAAAATGGAAAATGTGATTGCTGCCGCACAGGCGATTTATACCGACGACCAGCGCATGTTGCTGGAAAACTTCCGCAAGATGGCCAATGCGGAATTCGCTCCGCTAGTGGAAAAATACGAAGATCTGGGCCATCCTCCGGATGCGGAAACCCTCAAGGGCTTGTTCACCAAGGTCGAGGAATTCGGGCTCATCAGCGGCTTGCTTCCCGAAGAGGACGGTGGCGCGGGGATCGACCGCTTGACCTATGGTATCCTCTACGAGGAACTGGCGCGGGTTTGGGCCGATCTGGCGATCGCCGTTCTGATTCAGGGTCATGCCGCATTCGCGCTCAACCTGATGGGCGACGCGGCGCAGAAAGAGGCTTATCTCAAACCGCTCCTGCGCAGTGAGCGCATTTGCGCCACTTGCATTTCCGAACCCTCCGTCGGCTCGAACGTGCGTGAGGTCAAGACCCGCGCGGAGCGCCACGGCGACAGGATTTTTGTCAGCGGACAGAAGCTGTGGATTTCCAACGGTGCGCAATCGGATTTCGCCATCGTTGTCTGCAATTTGGACGGTGGCATTTCGATGGTTATCGTGGATCGCGACAAGGGCGGTTATGAAAGCCGCGAGCTGCGCAAGATGGGGCTTGTCGGCGCCTCGACCTGCGAATTGTTCTTTGACCGTGCGGAAACCAGCGCCGAACATGTTCTGGGAAATGCAGGCGGGGGCCTGTTCCAGACATTGAAGCTTTTTGAGAGCGCGCGGGTCTTTGTGGGGCTGACAAGCGTCGGTATTGCACAAGCGGCGCTGGAGTGCGCAGTCTCTTATTCGAAAGAGCGCGAGCAGCACGGCAAGCCGATCGGCGGGCACCAGTTGATCCAGGGCTACCTAGCCGACATGGCCACGCATCTGGATGCTGCGCGCCTGTTGTGCCAGCGTGGGCTGCAACTTCTGGAACTGGGCGTGCGCTGCGACACGCAGACCTCGATGGCGAAATGGTATGCGACTGAAATGGCAGTCGAAATCGCCGGCAAGGCCGTGCAGATTCACGGCGGCAATGGTATCACCAAAGAGTTTCCCGTCGAACGGCACTTCCGCAATGCCAAGGTCATGCCGATCCCGGACGGCACCACCGAAATCCAGAAGCTGGTCATCGGGCGCAACCTGACCGGGTTGAACGCGTTCTGAAATGCGCCCGGGCCGGTACGGCACACGCGGTGCAGCCACGGCGTGATCGTTCCGGCCCAATGGCGTTAAGCAGGTCGATCCAAACCTTGCCTCGACCCGAGCGGAGGGGCCAAGAGGAAGCGAATTTGTCGAATAAGCTACGGCCAGCATCGCGGACCAACTCTGCAAGCACCGTCAGGGCATCCTGATCATCGATACCGCGACAGTCGGCAGATGCTACCCGGTCAAACATCCAGACTGGACTTCCAGAGACCGGTCCGCCCGGCCGCCAGTGAGATTGCATCGAAACATCGCCACACCAGGTTTGTCGATCACTTTATGGAGATAAACCGACCGGCCAGACCATGGACGTCATCGATAGAAGAACCTCGCGCCAATCGATAACGTGGGTGTTCTAGTGTTCAGTTGTACAACGAGGAAGCCGCATTCGGGCCTCGGCTACCAGACGCCCAAGGCGTTCGCCGAGGACTTGGGCATCGCAACCGAAAGCTGCGCTGCACCATTCTAAAGTTCCGCGCATCTGTCAGTAGCTCCAGCAGCGCCAGTCGGCGTATCACTAACCGGGCTCAAATCGCGGCTGGATGAAAGTTCTGTGGCAGGTCACCTACTGCCGTGGAGCTTAAAGCCATCAAGCTGAACGGCCAGTGCTCTTCTGTGAACGCTTATCAACAAAGGAGATGAGCTATGGAACATGGAAAAACGGGCGAACTCCGTACGCGTGGCGGACTCGACGACCGTCATGAACCGCCAGTGTCGGCCGACGAACCCGTTCTCGCCGGAGATCCCGCGGAGGACGGGCATGTCCGGTACGGTGCGTCCTGCGGCGCGATATGCACTCACCACCTCAAGCGCGGGCGTCAGTGGCCGCGTCGTCTGTCGGGCCGCCTATTTCGTCGCAGATGAAGGAGGCGGCATTCGGCATGGTGCCCAAGCAGTGCCCCCCCGCACCCATAAGACCTGCCGCCACTGCACCCCGAAGTTATTCGGCACACCGAGAATGGTCATCCGCGAGGCGATGGCAAAGGGGGTGAGGCCGTACGGATGATCGCGTTGGTTATCGCGCGGGTGCTTGAATTGGGTTTTTTCCCGTAGCGGTGAACTAGATCATGTCGATGAAACCCATTTCGCCGATGTCCGTCTCTACCGTCATCGACTTGCTCGGCCGAGGCCGCCAGATCGCACATACATGCGATTGCGCCGACCGAGGCCGCGGCGGCGTTGGTGCGGCGATTGCCGGTCAGTAGGACTTGGGCATCCCCAGCGCTTTCTCGGCCACGTGAGAGAGGATCAGTTCCTCGCTGACTGGGGCGATGAAGTTCAGCACGCTTTCGCGGAAATACCGCTCGACGTGGTACTCCTGTGCGAAACCGAAGCCGCCATGGGCGCGGATTTTGGCTATATCGGTTCGCTCTTCATCGCCACGACCGAAGCTGTCGCCGCCGAAAGCTACAAGCAGATGATCGTGGACAGCGCGGCCGAGGACATTCTCTACACCAGCCATTTCACCGGGGTGAATGCCAATTACCTCAAACCTTCGATCCGGTCAGTAGGCCTGGATCCGGAAAACCTGACCGGCGAAGGCAACAAGCTAAACCTCTCCACCGGCGACGTCCGCCCGAAGGCATGGCGCGACATTTGGGGCTGCGGTCAGGGCATCGGAGCGGTTCACGCGGTGACGACAACGGCGGACTACATCGACCGGGAATCCCGTGCCGCGAAGGACGCGCTCTGCAGCTGAGCGCCGGCAACTTTGCGCAAACCCGTTTCGGTCAAGACAGTCATATCAGCCGGATTTGGTCGGCCGCCTTGCGATCTGCCCGGAAAATCAGCGCGGTCCGGGTCCGCGCCTCATCCGTCCTTGTCGTTGACGATCAGATCGGCATTCTCCGGCAACTCCGGCACCACGCTCACCGCGTCGGCGCGGATCCTGGAATGCGACTTGAAGGCCTCGGCAGCGGCGATGATTGCGGCCGAGGCATCGGCACCGTCTTCCAGCACAAGCGAGATGCGGATCATGTCGCGATCTTTCTCGCGCGTTACCACGGCCTGCGCGGCCTTTGCGCCCGGCGTACCGATAACAACTTCTTCGATCACGCGCGGATAAACGAAAATCTCGCGCACTTTGACCGCTGCGCCGACTCGGCCCTGCAGTGCAGAAATTCGGCTGACGGTGCCATCCGCGTTGCTCCCCAGCGCAAAGGCGCTGTCTCCGGTGCCAAACCGAATCATCGGCCAGGTGGCATCGCGCGCGGTCACAACAACCTCACCCGGTTCCCCGTGAGCGACCTGTTCTCCACTGATCGGATCGCAGATTTGCACCACGCGGTCGGGATGAACCACATAGCCGTCGCCGCCATCCTCATAGCCGACAAGGCCCAAATCCGCAGTGGCATAGGCAGCCCAGGTCGACACGCCATAGTCTGCCTCGATCCGGCGGCGCTTGGCCATCCAGTCGCCCATCTCACCACCGAGGAAGGCCGTTTTCACCTTCCAAGCGTCGCGGCCATAGGTTTCGATCACCTTGTCCGCCAGCGTCAGGAAAAACGCAGTGGATGCGCAGATCGAAGTGACGCCGGTTTCGACGATGATCTGCGCCTGAAGCTCGGTATTGCCGACGCCGCCGGGAATTACGGTGGCCCCGGCGGCCTGTGCCGCTTCGTCGAACAAAAGCCCCGCCGGCACGAGGTGATACATCCAGGTGTTCAGAATGATGTCGCCCGCACCCACGCTGGCCGATCTGAATAGAAGGTCCAAGCCGTGGCCACCGCCGCCCGAAAGCGACGGCTCGAAGATCGGGCCGGGCGACACGTAGATCCGGCCGACATCCTTTAGATCGGCAGCGAGAAACCCGCCGAAGGGCGGATTGGCGCGCTGGAGCTTGAGAAGCTCTTCCTTCTTCATCACCGGCAGCCGTGACAGATCTGCCAAGGACCTGACGGCCGCCGGATCGAATCCGGCAGCCGCAAATCGTGATTTCAGCCCAGATGCCCTTTCGGCTGCGGCGGCATAGGCTTGAGCTATGTCCTTATAGATGTCTTCAGACATGATCATGCCTCCCTGTTCAGTCGTGGCTTAAAGCGGGCAGTCCTTGCGGAAGTTCGGCGCGCGCTTCTCGCGATGCGACAGTACCCCTTCCTTGACGTCTTCGCCCATGAACCCGAGCATTTCAAGCGCAGTCGAGGCATCGAAGATCGGGCCAGCCTGGCGCAGCCAGTTGTTCAGCGAATATTTGGTCCAGCGGATCGCGCTTTGCGAGCCGTTGGCGAGCTCGACGGCCGTATCCAAAGCGATTTGCTGCAACTCGTCATCTTCGACGCACATTGACACTAGGCCGATGCGCTCGGCCTCTTCGCCCGAAACCGGCTTACAAGTCATCAACTTCGCCCGAAACCGGCTTACAAGTCATCAAATAGTATTTCGCCTTGGCCATCGAGGTCAGCAATGGCCAGATGATTGCCGCGACATCGCCAGCGGCAACGCCCAGACGCGGGTGACCATCGACGATCTTGGCCTTCTTACCGGCGATCGAGATGTCGGCTAGGATGGCCACCACAAGGCCGGCACCGGCGGCAGGGCCGTTGATGGCGGAAATAATCGGCTTGTTACAGTTGATGATGTTGTAGACGAGGTCTTTGGCCTCTTTCCACGTCTTCATGATCTCGTACGAATTGCCGATCATGTTTTCGATCAGGCTGAAATCGCCGCCGGCCGAGAATGCCTTGCCCGCGCCGGTGACTATGACCGCATTGATGTCGGGGTCACGATCGATATCGATCCACATATCTGTCATCTGAGTGTGGGTTTCCGCATCTACGGAATTGAAGGTCTCAGGGCGGTCGAACGTGATGCGCAGGACGCGATCAGCCGGGTAGTCGAATTTCATCTTGTGATATTTTGCGTAACGATCGGACATGGTTCTTTTCCTCCTCAGGGTATTAGGTTCAGTCAGGCAATCCGAGAACGGCCTTGGACAGGATGTTTCGCTGGATCTCGTTCGACCCTCCATAGATCGTCGTCGGTCTGGCCTTGTAGAAACTCGCAAGGACATCGACGCTTACATTGCCGACCTGAAGCGGGCCGACGGTGCCGCCATCGGGTCCGGCTGCCTCGATCATCAGCTCGGTGATGCGCTGAAAGCACTCGGTCACCCAGATCTTGAGCATCGAGACATCGGCGCCCAGCGTTTCGCCGCGCTTCAGTTGGTCGGCGAAACGGGAGTAAAGCGCCGCGTGATCCTCGACATCAAGCGCGGCTTGCGCAAAGCGGTCGCGGAACACTGGATCGTCAAAAGCGCCACGGCCCCGTGCGAAGCTCTCAAGCTGCCCCAACGCGTTCTGGGCCAGGCTGGGCGAGCCGATGAAGATGCGCTCGAAGCTCAGGAGCGCCTTGGCCATGGTCCAGCCCTTGTTCAACTCGCCCACGAGGTTTTCGCGGGGTGTACGGGCATTGTCGAAGAAAACCTCGCAAAATTCCGTTTCCCCCGAAAGCGTGGTGATCGTGCGCACCTCGACACCCGGTTGATCCATCGGCGCAAGGACAAAGCTGATTCCCTGTTGTTTTTTGGGCGCGTCCGGATCGGTGCGGACCAGCATGAAGATGTGCGTGGCGTCATGCGCCATCGTGGTCCAGATCTTCTGTCCGTTTATGACAAAGTCGTCGCCGTCAATCTCTGCGCGTGTGCGCAGGTTGGCCAGATCGGACCCGGCACCGGGTTCCGAATACCCCTGGCACCAGATGTCTTCGCAACTGAGGATTCGCGGCAGCCAATAGTTTTTTTGTTTCTGAGTGCCGAACTTGATGATCAGGGGGCCGACCATCTGCACACCCATGTCTCGACCACGATTGACACCCCAGCGCTGCTGCTCTTCGTAGAAGATCAGCAGCTTGGCGGCATTCAGCCCCATACCGCCGTATTCCGCGGGCCAGGCCGGCGCAACCCATCCCTTGGTGTGCAGCTTGCGATGCCAATGTTCAATCTCGGCGAACTTGGGGCGGTGCGGCAGATGGCGCAGCTCTTCGGGGTACTCGGCCTCGAGGAACCCGCGCACCTCTTTGCGGAATTCCGCATCGCTCATTGCGTTCCAGTCGGTCATTGTGCGGCCCCCTCTTCTTCGCGCGCGTCAAACCAGATCCGACGGTGATAGGCGTCGTCGCCCAGCCAGGCCGACAGCACCAGCGCCCGGTTCAGATAAAGCCCGATATCGAATTCATCGGTGTAGCCGACCGCGCCGTGCAGCTGGATGGCGTCGCGGGTGACTTTCCTGGCGGCCGTGACCGCCCGTGCCTTGGCCCGGCTGGCCAGACGTGCGCGGATACTTGCGTCCGTTTCGCCATCCATCCGCATCAGAACTTCGCGCACTGCGGCCTGCGCGACCTCGCACATCACGTTCAGGTCGACGGCGCGGTGCTGGATGACCTGGAAGGATCCGATCGGCTTGTCGAACTGCTCGCGCGTCTTGATGTAGTCGAGCGTAATCTCGAAGGCGCGCTGGCTCAGGCCGACAAGCTCGGCTGCGGCAAGCGCCGTTGCGTCGGCCACAGCCTCGGACAGCGCTCTCTGAACCGCGGCACCGCAGGCCAGCTCCGCAGCCGGCGTTCCTGAAAAGGAAAGCTCGCCCAAGGAACTGCCATCGGCCTGCGCCCGCCTGGTCGTAACAAGCCCATCCGCGCTGGCCTCGGCCAGAACTAGAACCGGGCCACCATCTGCTTCGGCTACAACAAGGAAATCCTGCGTTCCTCCCGCGCCAACCACCCAGGCCTTGCCGCCGGTCAGCTTTCCGTCCGCATACCGGCAAGTCGCATCAGCGGAAGCGCCGCCCGGACCACGTTCCTGCCAGGCAACCGCCAGCGATGCCTCGCCGCCGATAAGCTGTTCCAGCTTCGGATGCTCCGGGCAAAGGCGGCGCAGAAGGCCTAGGCCAAGACCAATCGTCGCCACGACCGGTTCCGGGGCGATCACGCGGCCGACCTCTTCGGCGATAACGCCACCGGCAGCCAGGCCCATGCCAAGCCCCCCCTGTTCTTCGGGCACGGCCACGCCAAAAACACCGGCTTCGCCCAATTCCCGGACCATATCCGGGTCAAATTCGCCCCCGGCATCGCGGAGCTTTCGCGACCGTCCACTTCCGCCCGCGCGGTCAAACAGCGTGCGCGCGCTTTCGCGCAGCAGGCGAAGGTCTTCTTCTTGTTCGCTGGATTGCATATCAACCTGTGTCATTTCGTTTTCGCTTCATCATCAATGGGACGTCAGCTGAAAGAACCACCTCGCCCTTGGGGTTCCTGACGCTGAGCGTATAGTGCAAAACACCTCGATCGGGCTTGCTTTTGGACGGCGTGACCGAGTTGATAGTCATTTCGATATCGAGGGGTTCATCCGGGCGGACAGGCAGCAGCCAGCGCAGATTCTCGAAGCCCATGCCGCCGATATTGGCCACCTCGACCATCAATTCCGTCACGACAGGTTTGAACACCTCAAGCACGGTCTGAAATCCCGAGGCGATCAGGCTGCCATGTATCGCGGTCGCATAGTCTTCGTCGGTGTGCAGCCGTTGCGGGTCCCACTCCTGGGCAAAGGCCTTTATGGACTGTGCGCTCATCGGGGCGCTGCGAAAGTGAAAGACTTGGCCCGACTCGAAATCGTCAAGATATTTCAAGCGGCCCCCTCCTTTGCGAAACCGGAATCATACCCGCTCGAATCTTTGGAGATTCTCACCCGGTTGAACTCTTCCAGTTTCGGGTAGGTTTCCTTGAAGGCCGTCAGGAATTCCGCCATCGGCGCATCGACATAAAGACCCCGGTCGTTCACATATTCCATGTGGCGCTGGTCCTGCTCGTCGAATTCGTGGAAAAGAGCATCATGATAGCCGTCAAAGACCAGAGGCTTGACCCCGAATCTTTCACACAGCTCTATGTTGAAAGCGGGTGTGACCTTATAGGATTCACCACCCAGCCAAAGTTGAACATAACCGTGATAGATAAAGAGATCGGTCCCCATCAGCTCCTGCAGCTTGGGAGTATTCAGGTGGTTGCGCACGTCCGCGAATCCCAAAGCGGCGGGGATACCGACGGCGCGCAGACAGGCGGCAAGTAGGATTGCCTTGGGGACGCAGAAGGCTGCCTCCGCCCCGGCGATCCGGCTGGCACGATAAGAATCTTCATCCAGCGCAAAACAATACGGGTCGTAACGGATATCGTCGCGAACCGCTTCGAACAGGCGGATCGCCTTATCTCGATTGGTCGCGTCCACAGGAAGATCGCGCAAAGCCGATGTGATGAAACCCTGCACTTCGAGGCTGTCGCTCTCGACAAAGTGCGCGGGCAAGACAAAGCGCGCAGCTTCTGTCGGCAGGTCGTCATGGGGTTGGGCCATTGGATCTGTCCATTTTTTTCTAACAAATGTTAGAATACAATCTGAAAACCTGCGGGTCAACGAGATTTATTCTGTTTTTCGCAAGTCCTGGCCAAAGCGGGTATTGTCTTCCCCCAAAGCCGCAGCACGGCCGGCCGAAGTTGCCGCACAACGGAATTCCGGAGCAATTGGCAGCGGCAGCGCCGGTACCTCCCGACCAGAAATGTTCAGCTTCCGCGCGAATACGCCGCGTGCGATAAAATGCGGATCGGCCGCAGCTTCGGCTGGCGTTTTCACGACGGAACAACAACAGTCCGCAGCGGCCAGCAAAGACTCCCAATGGGTCGAGGGATGGTCGCCCAGACGACGCGCCACTTCCGCAACACTGGCATTGGGGTCGGACCAGTCATCACGAAGCTCCTGCGGCAGGCCGATGACATCGCAGAACAACTGCCAGAACTTTTCCTCGATCGCCCCGACGGCGATCTGACGGCCGTCCGCCGCGGTATAGAGACGATAGCGCGCTAGGCCGCCGGTCAGACGGCTGCTGCCGCTTGCGATGTCATTGCCGGCGATCACGCCATCTGCTTGGGCCCAGTAGGCAAAGGCAAACGCCCCCTCAGACATGGCGACATCAAGATGCGTCCCCTGACCGCTTGCCTGCCGCGCAATCAGGGCCAGCAGGATATTCACCACCGCCGGATAGGTTCCGCCCCCGATATCAGCGACCAACCCGAAGGGCATGGTTGGCTGCTGA
>NCJR01000493.1 GCA_002282555.1 Rhodobacterales bacterium 34-62-10 | reverse complement strand
GAAGAGATCTCGCCCATCGCGTTGGATGCCGTGACGCGGATCGACGCTATCTTTGCTGTCGAGCGCGAAATCACTGGTTTGTCAGCAGCAACGCGTCATGAAGTCCGGCAGCAAAGGGTCGCGCCGCTGGTCAATGATCTGCACGACTGGATGCGGGCCGAGCGGGCGGGCATGTCAAAGCACAACCCTGTCGCCAAGGCGATCAATTACATGCTCGACGGGACAGGTCGCTGGGAAGCCTTTACTGCATTCCTTGATGACGGGCGCCTCTGTCTGACCAACAATGCCGCCGAACGCGCTCTACGCGGCATCGCATTGGGCAGAAAGTCGTGGCTTTTTGCTGGGTCCGAGCGCGGTGGCGACAGGGCAGCCTTCATGTATACCCTCATCGTCACGGCAAAGATGAACGACATCGATCCGCAGGCATGGCTTGCCGATGTGCTTGCTCGCCTGCCAGACATGCCGATGTCACGAGTGCATGAATTGCTGCCCTGGAATTGGAAGACAGCAACAGAATTGAAGAGGATTGCTGCATGACGCTGGTCGCACGTCTCAAGGTCACATTGTCTGATGTCGAGCCTCAGGTGTTGCGGCGCTTCGATGTGCCACTGAAGATCAAACTCAACCGTCTGCACGATGTGATCCAGGCTGCCATGGGCTGGACCGACAGCCACCTTTATGAGTTCCGGGCCGGCGGTGTCGGCTGGGACGTACCAGGTCCTGACGGCTATTACGATGGCCCGCTGCCCGCGAACAAAACCAGCCTGCTCGACGTGCTCGAAGATGTCGGCACCAAAACCATCCATTACATCTATGACTTTGGCGACAACTGGCACCATGTGATCAAGGTCGAGAAAATCGATGATGCCATGCCGGGTGCCGACTACCCGCGCCTTGTCAGAGCCATCGGTGCTTGTCCCCCTGAAGATGTGGGTGGGTTCCCCGGCTACGCCGACTTCGTTGATGCCATAGCTGACCCCAAGCACGAAGAGCATCACCGGATGCTGGAATGGTATGGGGGAAAGTTCGACCCTGAAGAGGCAGAGATTGGCCGTATCCTCGATAACTTCGAGCGCCTCGCAGAAAAGTGGGCACCAAAGCCGCGTAAACCAAAAGCCGCGCCCAAACGCCTCTGATCAATACGGCGCAGCTACGGCCTTCGGCGGATGCTTACGGTGTAGCGGTGATTGGGATCATTGGATTTGGAACAGAGGCCGCGGAAATATTCGCAAAGCTGTCTGTCGAGGAACAAAACCAGGCATTGTTGGAAGTT
>NCJR01000138.1 GCA_002282555.1 Rhodobacterales bacterium 34-62-10 | reverse complement strand
CGATGCGACCAAGGCGATTGCACTGCAATTGCCGATGCGGATGCTGGGGCGCATCCTTGGCACGCCGGATGCGGACCTGCCCTGGCTGGTGGAGAAGGGCGATGCGCTGATCGCCAATACGGACCCGGATTTCACCGATCATGTGCTGGACAAGATGGAGACGGACGCGTTCCGGATGATGCCCTTCAACTCGCCCGCCGGGGCGGAGCTTTATCAATACGCCAAGGAGTTGATGGAGCATAAGGCGCGCAGCGGCGATACCAATGGTATCCTGAACATGATCCTGAACCCGGGGCGCGATGGCGGGGTGATCAGCGAGACAGAGTTTCGCAACTTCTTTTGTCTGCTGGTGGCGGCGGGCAATGACACCACGCGCTATTCCATTGCGGCGGGCATTCAGGCGATGTGCCATCAGCCCGAGTTGCTGGGTCAGATGCAGAGCGGTGCTGTCTGGGAGACGGCGGCGGATGAGATCATCCGCTGGGCCACGCCTGCCATCTATTTCCGGCGCACCGCCACGCGCGATGTCGAGGTGCATGGCAAGATGATCCGCGAGGGGGACAAGGTGCTGTACTGGTTCGCCTCGGCCAACCGGGACGAGACGGTTTTCGATGATCCGTTCCGGGTCGATCTGGCGCGGACGCCCAACAAGCATCTGAGTTTTGGTCAGGGCGGGCCGCATATCTGCCTTGGCATGTGGTTGGCGCGGTTGGAGGTGCGGGTGCTGTTCGAGGAACTCTCGAAACGGCTGCGATTCATCGAAGCGGCGGGGTCGCATCAATTTCTGCGCTCGAATTTCGTGGGCGGGATCAAGGCATTGCCGGTGCGGGTCGTGCCTGCGTGACCAGATAACGCGTGGGTCAACCACGTTTCAGGGAGAGATATGGAATGAACACCCGCCTGCGTGCGCTTTTTTGTGACCATCTGTCGATCATGCGGGGCAAATACCTGCCCGGATCGAAGATCGGTGATGGGTATACAAGGTTTTGCCGCTCGAATTTCGGGGTGCATTACGACAAGGACCTGTTGAACGCGCCGGGATCGATGATGATGGAGGGCTTGCCCGACATGGCGTTGCACTGGCGCGGGGACGAGATTCGCGACAGTTGGGACCGGGCGACCAAGATCGTGGTGGGCGATCTTTATGACACCGACGGGGTGCCGCTGCCGATGTGCGGGCGCGGCGCCTTGAAACGGGCGGTGGCGGAGTGGGGCAAGCTGGGTCTGACGCCCAAGGTGGGGATCGAATTGGAAGCCTTTGCCATGGTCGCCGACGATCAGGGCCGCTTGCGCCCCTACGACACGCCGGGCGCGCATGTCTATGGCACGGGGCCGTTCACCGATCCCTTGCGGTTCAATGATGCGATCTGGGAGAAGGCGGATGAATTGGGGTTCCGGCTGGACCTGATCACATCCGAATATGACAGCCCGCAGTTTGAATATACGCTGACCTTTGACGATGCGGTCAAGGCGGTGGATGATATCGTGCTGTTCCGCCTGATGGCGCGCGAGATTGCGCTGGACCACGGTGTGGTGCTGACCTTCATGCCCAAGCCCATTGCCACGGCGGGCGGGTCTGGGATGCATATCAACTTCTCGTTTCTGGATGAGGCCGGGGGCAATGCCCTGTCGGACGGTCCCAAGGGCGGGCCTGCGCATATGAACGCGCTGGCACGCGGTTGCGTGGCGGGCCTGATGCGGCATCACAAGGGGTTGGCGGGGTTGGTGGCACCGACGGCCAATTCCTATCAGCGGTTGAAACCCGGCAGCCTGTCGGGGCATCTGGGCAATTGGGGCGGGGATCATCGCAACGTGACCACGCGGATTTCCAGCGAAGGCGGGGCCAAGGCGCGGCTGGAGCATCGGATGGCGGATGCGTCATCCAACCCTTACGTGGCGGTGGCGGCTGTGTTGCAGGCCGCGCGGTTGGGGTTCGCGGGTGGTTATGATCTGCCTGCGATGGAGACCGGGGATGGGTTCGAGACATGGGATGCGGCGGAGACGACCGCGCTGACCCTTGAAGGGGCTGTGGCCGATCTGAAGGCGGATCGGGCGCTGTCGGAGGCGGTGGGCGATATGCTGGTGGAGAACCACGTCTTCATGAAAGAGCAGGAGGCCGAGAAGACCCGCGATCTGGAAGGTGACGCGTTGCGCGACTTCTATATCTGGTTCGTGTGAGGGGTTGGCCATGAAGGTGACATGGATTTTGCCGGATGGCGCGCGGGTTTCGGCGGAGGTGGCGGCGGGGCTGTCGCTGATGGAGGCGGCAGTGGCGCACAATGTGCCGGGTGTCGTGGGCGAATGCGGGGGCAACCTGAGTTGTGCGACCTGCCATGTGCAGGTGGCCGAGGACTGGGCCGCGCGTGTGGGCGGGCCGGGTGAGTTCGAGGATGCGATGCTGGACACGGTCGAGGCGGCGCGGGGTGCGAATTCGCGGCTGTCCTGCCAGATCAGGGCGCGGGACGATCTGGATGGGCTTGTGCTGATCGTGCCCGCTGTCTGAGCGGGGTCTTTGCTGTGCTGTTGCGGGATGGATATTTGCAGCAAGAAGAAACAGGGGGCCGTGCCACGCCCCCTGCGTTCGGGGTCAGAGAGCGGCGAAACCTTCGTTCAGGGCGGAGAGGATGATCTGCACGTCATCCGCTGTCAGGATCAGGGGCGGCGACATGATGATGTTGGGACCCGAGACGCGGACCATGGCGCCGGCGCGATAGGCGATTTCCTGCACCTTGCCGATGGTTTTCTTGTCGATGGGGGTTTTGCGGCTGCGGTCGCTGACCAGTTCCAGCGCGCACATCAGGCCATGACCGCCGCGCACATCGCCGATGAGGTCGTATTTTTCCGCGAGGGCTTGCAGGCCGTGGAAGAGTTGCGTGCCCCGCGCGGCGGCATTCTCAGGGACGTTCAGCCGTTCGGTTTCGGCAAGGCAGGCGAGGGCTGCGGCCGCCCCGACCGGGTGGCCCGAATAGGTGTAGCCATGGCCGATGGCGGCGGCGCCTGTCTTGTCGGTCTCAAAAACCTGCGCCACCTCTTCTGCGATCATCACGGCCCCGAAGGGGAAATAGCCGTTGGTGATGGCCTTGGCGGTGCACATGAAATCGGGCTGCACGCCCCAGTGACGGCTGCCGGACCAGCTTCCGGTGCGGCCAAAGGCGGTGATCACCTCATCCGCGATCAGAAGGATGCCGTGGCGGGTGCAAATCTCGCGCAGGCCGGGCATGAAGCTTGCGTGCGGCGGGATCACGCCGCCTGCGCCCAGGACAGGCTCCATGATGAAGGCGGCGATGGTGTTCGCGCCTTGAAAGGCAATCTCATCCTCGAGTGCGGCGAGGCAAAGCTGCGCGAGTTTGGCGGGGTCGGATTCGTTGAAGGGGTTGCGATAGGTATAGGGCGCGGGGATGTGGTGGCATCCGGCCAGAAGCGGCTCGTAGGCGGTGCGGAAATTGGCGTTGCCGTTGACGGAGGCGCCGCCGAAATGGGTGCCGTGATAGCCTTTCTTGAGGCTGAGGAATTTGCTGCGCTGCCCCTGCCCCTTGATCTTGTGATATTGGCGCGCCAGTCGCAGGGCGGTTTCGACCGAGTCCGAGCCACCGGAGGTATAGAAGGCGCGGGTCAGCCCGTCAGGGGCGAAGAAGCGGCGCAATTCTTCGGACAGTTCAATCACGGCGTCGTTCGAGGTGCCCCGGAAGGTCGAGTAATAGGGAAGCCGGTCGAGTTGGGCGGCGATGGCGGCCTTGATCGGGGCGCAGGAGAAGCCGAGGTTCACGTTCCACAGGCCGCCCACGGCATCCACCACCTCATGCCCGTCGATATCGGTGATCCGCACGCCTTGGGCCGAGGTCACGATGGTGGGCGGATTGGCGAGGCTGTCGGCGGGATGGGCCATCGGGTGCCACATGGAGCGGGCGTTGTGTTCCTTGAGGAAATTGCTGTCTTTCATCGGGTATCCTTTCGAGGGGGCCTGCGGATCAATCCTTGAGGTCCCTGTTGACGGGAAAATTGTCGGGGCAGAAACCGCCCAGCGCGCGGGTGAGGTCGGTGGCGTGGTGGCGGAGTTCGCGGCGGATCAGCGCCTTGAGGTCGGGTGTCATCCGCGCCACGGGTGCGGCGACGGCCATGGCCCCGATCACGCGGGTCTGCGCGTCGAACAAGGGCATGGCGTGGGAATGGACATCCTTTTCGAAGCCGCCCACGGATTCCGCGATGCCGCTGCGATGCACGTTGTCGAGTGCGGCGCGGATCGCGGCAGGATCGGTGAGCGTGTCTTCGGTGCGTTTTTCGAGCGGGGCTTGCAGGACGCGGTCGATCATGTCGGGCGGGCAGAAGGCCAGAACTGCGAGGCCCGAACTGGTGGCGTGGAAGGCGAGGATCTGGGCATCCTCCATCATGACGCGGGTGCCGTGGCGGTGGCTGTAGACATAGCTGAGCATGCTGAGCCGGTCACCCTGCAGGAGCGACAGATGGGCTGTCTCGCCCGTCGCGTCAGAGAGGGATTGCAAGGCTGTCGCGGCCATATCGCGCAGGGGCACCGCCGCCTCGCGCAGCGCGGCGAGGCGCAGGACGGCGGGGCCGAGGCGGTATTCGCGGCCCGAACCGATCTGTTCGACGAATCCCTGTGCCTGCAATGCAGCGAGCAGGCGGAAGGTCGTGGCCTTGTTCAGACCGGACCGGCGCGCCATGTCGCTGAGCCCGATCTCGGGCTGGGCGCGGCTGAAATGATCCAGCAATGACAAGGCCTTGTCTACGGTTCCCATGGGTGGCGCTGCTCCGGTGGTATCTGCGTTCCTTTCGCGACCGCGCCAGAGGATGCGGGGCGTTGCTTAAACTTGTTGACAGAAATGCAGGCCGTCTGTCAATCTGTTTTAGAACCATTGGTTCACATAATGAACCGAATGGGTGTAACGCAGGGAGATCATCGTGACGACACATTTGATCGTGGCGGCGGCTGTGATCCCATCCAGACAGGCCAAGGGGGGCCAATGATCGACCAGACCCGTATCGACGCGCTTCGGCACGTTCCTGTCCCGCCGCAGGGACTTTGTATTGACGGCGCGTGGCAGGAGGCTGAGGGCGGCACGCTTGACGTGACTTCGCCCATCAATGGGGCGCGGTTGACCACGATTGGCGCGGCCAATGCCGCTGATGTGGGGCGCGCGGTGGCGGCGGCGCGGCGCGCGTTCGAGGATGGGCGTTGGTCGCGGCTGACGCCTGCTGCGCGCAAGGCGGTGTTGCACCGGATCGCGGACCGGATCGAGGCTGAGGCGCTTGATCTGACCGTGCTGGGGGTGCGCGACAACGGGACCGAGATCGGCATGGCATTGAAGGCCGAGGCCGGATCAGCGGCGGGGACGTTTCGCTATTATGCCGAGGCGATTGACAAGGTGTACGGGCAGATCGCGCCCACGGCCCCGGATGTGCTGGGGCTGGTGCATCATGTGCCTGTGGGCGTGGTGGCAGCGATTGTGCCGTGGAACTTTCCGCTGATGATCGGGGCGTGGAAGCTGGCCCCGGCGCTGGCGGCGGGCAATTCGGTGGTGTTGAAGCCTGCGGAAACCGCGTCCTTGTCGCTGCTGCGTTTGGCGCAGATTTGTCTGGACTGCGGCTTGCCGGATGGGGTTTTGAACGTCGTCACCGGGCATGGCCATGTGACGGGCGAGGCGCTGGCCCTGTCGATGGATGTGGATGTCATGGTCTTTACCGGATCGGGGGCCACGGGGCGGCGGTTGCTGGAATATGCGGCGCGGTCAAACCTGAAGCGGTGTTATCTGGAACTTGGGGGAAAATCGCCCAACGTGGTCTTTGCCGATGCGCCTGATCTGGAACAGGCGGCGAAAGTGTCGGCGATGGGGATTTTCCGCAATGCGGGGCAGGTCTGCGTGGCCGGATCGCGGCTGTTGGTGGAACGGTCTGTGCATGATGCATTCGTCGATAGGCTGGCGCGGCATGCGGCGGCGTTGACGGTCGGTGATCCGCTG